>JAGAMJ010000099.1 GCA_017624795.1 Clostridia bacterium | reverse complement strand
TTCATGATCTTGGAGGTTTCCTCCGTGAGCGTCGGGATAAAGCGCAGCGCGATGGTCATCATCATCGCAAACTCGTGTACGGGAAGACGCAGAACGCGCAAGGGTGAAAGCAGCGACTCCAAAGCATCTGTCAGTGCAATAGGCGTTGTCGTGTAGGTCAGAAAAATGCTGGTTCCCAGGATCAAAGCGACGATCCGCACCACCATGAATACGGCGCTGTAAATACCCTCCATATAGATCTGCAAACGCCACCACGAGAACAGCAGGGTTTCCCCTTTTGTGAAAAAGAGGTTGATCGTTGCGGTGAAGATCATAATAAAAATGATCGGTCGAATGGCACGAAAAACCGTGCGAAGCGGAATACGGCTGATCAGGATAAGCAAAATCGCCGACAGCGCGATCGCCGCAAAGCACAGTACATTTTTGCACAAAAAGGTACAAACGATGTACAGTATAGCAAGGATCACCTTCATACGCGCGTCAAGTCGATGGATCGGTGATCGGGCAGGATAATACTGCCCCAAAGCAATATTTTTCATTTCAAAATCCCTTTATTGAAATAACGGACACAACGCGTCAAGAGCTGCATCTACCGTATAAATGCCCCCCGGCATCTGTACGCCGCGCTCGCGCAGCAGCAAGGCAAGACACGTGATCTGCGGAACGTCAAGTCCCACCTCGCCAAGCTCCCTGGCTCGCGCAAACACCTCATCGCGAGAGCCACAAAGGCAGACCTTGCCGTGAGCCATAACGATAATATCGTCGCAATAAGTCGCCATATCCTCCATACTGTGACTGACGATGATCACGGTAGAGCCGGTCCTTTTGCCATATTCGCGAATGCCTTGCAGAATAATATCCCTTCCCCTTGGATCAAGCCCTGCGGCGGGCTCATCAAGCACTAAAATTTCGGGGCGCATCGCCATAACGCCCGCAATCGCGGCACGGCGCTTCTGTCCGCCCGAAAGATCAAACGGTGATTTATCAAGCAAGCTCGGCTCCAAGCCGACAAATTCTGCCGCCTCCCGCACGCGCTCGTCTATCTCTCCCTCGGAAAGCCCGATGTTTTTGGGGCCGAATGCGATGTCGGCACGGATCGTTTCTTCAAACAGCTGATATTCGGGGTACTGCATCACAAGTCCAACGCGAAAACGGATCTTATTGATCTCTTTCGGCTTTTCCCAGATATCCTTGCCGTCCAAAAGGACACGTCCCGAGGTCGGGCGCTCCAAGCCGTTGAAAAGCTGAACCAAGGTGGATTTACCCGAGCCCGTATGCCCGATAATACCGGTCACACTGCCCTCACGAACGGTCAGCGACACGTCATCCAGCGCTTTGATCTCAAATGGCGTTCGCGCACCGTAAATATAGGAAATATGTTCCAGCGTCAGTTCAGCCATTCTTCTTCTCCTTTAAGGCGCGGCAAATGATATCCGCACATACCTCCGGGGAGATGGGCTCGCCGTCAAGGGCAATCCCCTTGGAGCGCAAGCCGAGGATCAGCGAGGTGCATTGTGGCACGTCAAGACCTGCCTGCTTTAACTTGTCAGCGTTGGCAAAGATCTCACGCGGCGTACCGTCAGCCAAAATTCTGCCGTCGTCGATCACGATCACGCGGTCGGCACGCGCCGCCTCGTTCATATAGTGCGTAATGGTCAGCACGGTAATACCCTGCTCACGGTTTAATCTTTCAAAGGTTTCGATGACCTCACGCCGCCCGACGGGATCGAGCATAGCGGTGGATTCATCAAAGATCATGCAAGAGGGCTGCATCGCGATCAGCCCGGCGATCGCAACTCTCTGTTTTTGTCCGCCCGACAGACGATGCGGCTCATGGCGGGCATAATCGCTCATACCTACCGTTTCAAGCGCCTTATCTACGCGACGGCGGATCTCTTGCGATGGAACACCCAAATTTTCAGGGCCGAATGCAACGTCCTCCTCGACGATCGTCGCCACAAGCTGATTGTCGGGATTTTGAAAGACCATTCCGACCTCACGGCGCAGCGAATAAATGTCATCGTCGGTCAGATCGGGTGACGCCAGATCGATACCGGCCACGCTGAGCTCCCCCGCATACGGCTCTAAAATGCCGTTAAGCAGCTTTGCGAAGGTCGATTTTCCCGATCCGTTGTGACCAAGGATCGCCACGTACTCTCCGCGCTTGATATCCAAAGTGATCCCTCGCAAAACAGGCACTCTTTGACCGTCCTCGTCATACGAGCACCAAAGATCCTTTGCGTGGATAAAAAGTTCATTCATAAGCTCTCCTCAAAGCTCCCATCGGGCGCTGGCACCCGCAGGAAGGATACTGCCCGTTTGCGTCACGGGCAAGCCGATCTCCGAAGCGTCGGTCTTTCCGCCGAAGCGGGCGCGGACGCGAAGATCCAAAATATAACTCATTGCAAGGGGGGAAAGCCCCGTCGTGTAGGAATTGATCAAAAAAAACAAGGGCTCTTTTGACAGCACCTTGGCGGCAAGCGTCACCAGCTCATCCACGGAATCCTCGATCTTCCAGACCTCACCCGAGGGGCCTCTGCCGTATGAGGGCGGATCCATAATGATCGCATCGTAAAAATTGCCGCGCTTGATCTCGCGCTCAACAAATTTTTTGCAATCGTCCACAATATAGCGAATGGGCGCTTCCGCAAGCCCCGAGAGCCGTGCGTTTTCCTTTGCCTGCGCCACCATATTCTTGGCGGCGTCCACGTGAACGACAGATGCGCCCGCCTTCGCAGCGGCAACGGTCGCCCCGCCCGTGTATGCAAACAGATTCAGCACCTTGATCGGGCGGCCTGCTTTTTTGATCTTTTCGGCAAACCAATCCCAATTCGCCGCTTGCTCGGGGAAAAGTCCCGTGTGCTTAAAGCCCATGGGCTTGATCAGAAATTTCAGATCTCGGTATTGAATATGCCACTGCTCGGGCAAACGATTTTGCTTCCAGCCGCCGCCCCCTGACGAGGATCGGCGATAGATCGCGTCGGCTTTCTTCCAAAGCGGATGCTTTCCCGCACCGCGCCAGATTATCTGCGGATCGGGACGCACAAGAATGTATTTTCCCCAACGCTCCAAGCGCTCGCCGTCCGTCGCGTCAAGCAATTCATAGTCTTTCCAATTTTCAGAGTACCACATAACTTGTCCTTTTCAATGATTAAAGTATTGCGCCAGGCGCGAGCCACCGCTGTGCCCGTGACAGATCGCGATCGCCAACGCATCGGCAGTATCGTCGGGCTTTGGCGGGGCGGGCAGCTTCAAGATCGAGGTGACCATCGCGATCACCTGCTTTTTTTCTGCCTTTCCGTACCCGACCACGGCTTGCTTGACCTGCATAGGGGTATATTCGGAAATACGGATCCCCTTTTGCTCACCGCAAAGCAGCACGATGCC
>JAGAMJ010000098.1 GCA_017624795.1 Clostridia bacterium | reverse complement strand
TTTTTCTTTTGCGGCATGATCGACGAGCCCGTGGTGTAGGCATCGGATAGCTCAATGAAAGCGAACTCCCAGCTGGAATACAGAATGATCTCCTCGGACATACGTGAGAGGTGCATCATCAAGATCGAGCAGGCACTCATAAATTCAAGGCAGAAATCGCGGTCCGAAACACCGTCAAGCGAGTTGCGGCAGACCTCGGGAAAGCCAAGGCGCTGTGCCTCAAAGCGACGGTCGGTATTGTAAGTGGTGCCCGCCAGGGCGCAGCAGCCGATGGGGGAAACGTTGATGCGCTTTCTCGTGTCGGCAAAGCGATCCAGATCGCGCAAAAGCATCATACCGTATGCCATGAGCCAATGGCCAAAGGTGATGGGCTGCGCGCGCTGCAAATGAGTGTAGCCCGGCATGATCGTGCCCTCGTATTCGGCGGTGCGATCGGTCACGACCGCGAGCAGCTCGCGAAGCTGCGCCATAATACCGTCGGTTTCCTCGCGCAGATACATACGCACGTCAAGCGCCACCTGGTCGTTACGGCTTCTTGCGGTGTGCAGCTTTTTGCCCACGTCCCCAAGCCGTGCCGTCAGCTCCTGCTCGACGAACATATGGATATCCTCGGCGCTCATATCGATCGCGAGCTTGCCCGCATCGATATCGGCAAGAATGTCGCCAAGCCCATCGATCAGGGTTTGCGCCTCATCGGCTGTGATGATCCCCTGCTTTGCCAGCATCGCCGCGTGTGCCATGCTGCCCGTGATATCCTGCTTGTACATTCTTGAATCAAACCGAATGGAGGAATTGAAGTCGTCTGCCACCTGATCGGTATTTCCCGCAGTCCTTCCTGCCCACATTTTTGCCATTTTCGCTTCTCCTTAAAGTTCTCTTAAAGAACACCATAGGACTGCCGCGCCAAAGGTACGGCAGTCCGTGTGAATGCTTGATTATTTCAGCTTGCCCTGGTCGGCAAGTGCCTGCACCTGGATCGGCAGGCCAAAGAGATTGATAAAGCCCTCTGCGTCCTTTTGGTTGTAATTGCTCTCGCCAAAGGTCGCGATCTCCTCGCTGTAAAGGGTGTTGGGGCTCCAAACGCCCGCATTGATCATATTGCCCTTGTAAAGCTTCAAGCGGACCTTACCGTTGACTCTTTCCTGCGTTTTGTCAACGAATGCGGCAAGTGCCTCGCGCAAGGTGGTGAACCACTGACCGTTATAAACCAGCTCGCCGTAGGTCACGGCAAGCTTCTGCTTTTCGTGCATGGTGTACTTGTCAAGGCAGAGCGTTTCCAGCACGCTGTGCGCCTTGTAAAGGATCGCTCCGCCGGGGGTTTCGTAAACACCGCGGCATTTCATACCGACAAGGCGGTTCTCGACGATATCCAGAAGGCCGATGCCGTTTTTGCCGCCGATCTCATTGAGAGCAAGGATAATGTTCTTTGCGCTCATCTTCTTGCCGTCCAGCGCCACGGGAATGCCCTTCTCGAATTCAAGCTCGATGTAGGTGGGAACGTCGGGTGCCGCGATGGGCGACACACCCATTTCAAGGAAGCCGGGCTTTTCGTAAAGGGGCTCGTTGCCGGTATCTTCAAGATCAAGGCCCTCGTGGGACAGATGCCACAGGTTCTTATCCTTGGAGTAGTTGGTCTCACGGTTGATCTTCAAGGGCACGTTGTGCGCCTCCGCGTAGTCGATCTCCTCCTCACGGGACTTGATATCCCACTCACGCCAGGGGGCGATGATGGGCATATCGGGCGCAAAGTGCTTGATGGTCAGCTCAAAGCGGACCTGGTCGTTGCCCTTACCGGTGCAGCCGTGGCAGATGGCGTCGGCACCCTCCTTGATGGCGATATCGACAAGTCCCTTTGCGATGCAGGGACGAGCGTGGCTGGTGCCAAGCAGATATTCCTCGTACAAAGCGCCTGCCTTGACGCAAGGAATGATGTAGTTGTCAACGTAATCATCGGTCAGATCAAGCACGTAAAGCTTGGAAGCGCCTGTTTTGAGCGCCTTTTCCTCCAACCCCTCCAGCTCGTCTGCCTGACCGACGTTACCCGAAACCGCGATGACCTCGCAGTTGTTATAATTTTCCTTCAACCACGGAATGATGATGGACGTATCCAAACCACCCGAGTATGCCAAAACGACCTTTTTAATATTTTTCTTATCCATGATGAACCTCCGCGAATAAATATTCATTGTTTTTTTGCTACGCGAGTTATTATACAGCATTCCCCGACGCTTGTCAAGTCCTTTTCCAAAAATAATCTTTATAATTGCGATAATTGTGAATTCTTTCATTTTTATTCTGTTCGAAGGTGAATATTTTTGTGCATATTTATGTATTTTTATTCATTTTGTGTGTTTTTTGTTCCTTGACAACCACGTGATCGGGTGCTATAATGATTTGTAAAGCAAGTGCTTTTTGCACAAAACGCACAAAGATCTTTCATTTTCAAAGGAGCGCCTTATGACACAGTACGATCGAAGCCAATATCCAAAATGCACCGTTCCCGCCGCGGAAGTCGCCCGCGTCAAGGGGCTTGGGTTCTTGCGCGACAAGCGCACCGCCGACCGTTTTCACTGCCGCGTGGTGACGGGGGGCGGCAAGCTGAACGCCGAGGAGCTGCAAGCGCTTGCCGATGCCGCAACAAAATTCGGTACGGGCGAGGTGGTACTCACCTCCCGTATGAACGTAGAAGTACAGGGTATCCCCTTCGAAAGCATCGAGCCGTTTACCGCGTTTCTCGCGCAATACGGCTTGGAGCCGGGCGGCACGGGTCCCCGTGTGCGCCCCGTCGTTTCCTGCAAGGGCACGTCCTGCGTGTTCGGCCTGATCGACACCTACGGGCTCGCCGAAAAGATCCATCATTTATATTATAAGGGCTACCACGGCGTCAAGCTGCCGCACAAATTCAAGATCGGTGTGGGCGGCTGCCCCAACAACTGCGTCAAGCCCGACCTCAACGACGTTGGCATCATCGGGCAGTGGGTGCCTGTTTTGAGCGCGGAAAAGTGCATCGGCTGCGGCGCGTGCGTCAAGGCGTGCCCTGTGAATGCCTGCGAGATCGAGAATGGTAAATACGTCCGCGCGGAAAACGTCTGCAACAGCTGCGGTCGCTGCGTGCGCGCGTGTAGCGTCGGTGCGCTTGCCTACGAGCACGGATATCGCGTGACGCTGGGCGGCAGGTGGGGCAAAAAGGTTGCCCGCGGCGTAGCGCTTTCCCATCTGTTCACCTCCGAGGAGGAGGTGCTTGCCGCCATAGAAAAAGCCATTTTGCTGTTCCGCGATCAAGGGCTGGCAGGCGAGCGCTTTGCCGACACGATCGCCCGCATCGGTGTGGAAAAGGTCGAGCAGCTTCTGCTTTGTGACGAGCTGCTAAACAGAAAGGAAGAGATCCTTGCAAAAGCTCTGTGATCTGCTCTGCCTGTGCATGGTGCTCTGCTTGCTTGTGGCTTGCTCGCCAAAGGGCGACGCGCCGCCAAGCGGTGCGTACACCTTTACCGACAGTGCGGGGCACACCGTGACCGTTTCACAGCCGCAGCGCGTGGCGGTGCTGTTCTCCTCACTTGCCGACGTCTGGGTGTCGGCAGGGGGCGAGATCGCCATCACAGTGGGGGAAACGGTCGAACGCGGATTTGCCTTGGCCGACACCGCCGTTTTGGTGGATACGGGCGCGGGAAAAACGATCGACCGCGAGGCATTGATCGCCTCGGCACCCGATCTTGTCATCACCTCCGCCGACGTGGAAGCGCAACGCGAATGTGCCACCTTTTTGCGCGAAAACGGCATAACGGTTGCTGAATTTCGCGTCGAATCCTTTGCCGATTATCTGACCGTGTTGAAGATCTGCACCGAGCTGACGGGTCGCCCCGATCTTTACGCGACACACGGCAGCGCGCAGCAAGCGCGCATTGATGCGCTGATCGCCAAGCAGCCCTTTGACGGCAAGCGTATTCTCTTTATACGCGCGGGCTCGTCGGCGCGCTCGGTCAAGGCAAAGGGCAGCGCCGATCATTTTGCCGCCGCGATGCTCTCTGAGCTGGGCGCTGTCAATATCGCAGATGCAGCCCCACTGCTTTTGGACGGGCTTGCGATGGAGGTCATTTTAGCCGAAGATCCCGACTACGTCTTTTTCACCGCCATGGGCGACGAAGAAGCGTCAAAAGCATACGTGGCACAGATGCTGCAAGGTAACGAATGGCAAGCACTGACCGCCGTGCAGGAGGCGAAATGGAGCTTTCTGCCAAAGGAGCTGTTTCACTACAAGCCCTGCGATGCTTGGGCGGACGCCTACGCCTATTTGGCGGATTTAGCAACTTAAAAAAACGATAAAGGAGCGTGATCGCATGAAAAGCAAAAGGCGGGACACCGCCGTATTCGGCGGCGCGCTTCTTTTGTTATTTGTTTCGTTATTTCTTTCGATGCGCTTTGGCAGCACTTATCTGACAAGTGCCGAATTTTGGGGCGGACTGATCGGGCGTTCGGGCTTTGAGAGCGCCACCGTTATTCTGCGTGCCATACGCCTGCCCCGTATGCTGGCCGGTGTCTTTGCGGGCGCGGGGCTGGCGCTCTCGGGCACGCTCTTGCAGCGGGCGACCGATAACCCCCTTGCCGCGCCCAATATCATCGGCATCAACGCGGGAGCGGGGTTTTTCGTCATACTCTCCATGGCGCTGTTTCCCTCTGCGTTCGCGCTGCTCCCCTTTGCCGCCTTTGGCGGTGCGATGCTCTGTGCACTGGGCATTCTCGCCCTCTCACACAAGGCGGGGCTTGACAAGAGCGGCGTGGTGCTGTGCGGTGTCGCGTTCTCGGCGCTGTTTGGCGCGGGCATTTCCTTTTTCTCTGTCTTGGACGACGATCTTCTCGCGTCATATACGGGATTTTCGATCGGCGGCTTGCGCGGCGTCACCATACGCGAGCTCTATTTCCCGATCCCCATTATCCTTGTCTGCTTGCTTTGCGCCTTGCTGCTTTCGCGAAAATTAGAGCTTTTCTGCCTTGGGGATCACCTTGCTCATTCGCTTGGCGTTTCGGTCAGGCGTGTGCGACTGCTCTCGCTTATATTAGCGGCAGCATCTGCCGCAGCCGCGGTTTCCTTTGCGGGGCTGCTTGGCTTCGTTGGACTGCTTGTTCCCCATGTCGCCCGTAAGCTCACGCGCGGCAACGCTTGGCGCGAGATCCTGCTCTCCCCCATCGGCGGTGCGACGCTGCTGCTGCTTGCCGACTTGCTCGGCAGAGTGCTGTTTTCACCC
>JAGAMJ010000097.1 GCA_017624795.1 Clostridia bacterium | reverse complement strand
GGAGAGAACCATGAAAAAAGAAAGACAACTTGACGCAAGCGGCAAGCCGAAATTCGGCATGACCGACAAGCTTGCGTACGCAGCCGGCGATCTCGGCTGCAACATGAGCTTTTCGCTCAAAGGTACCGTTCAGACCTTCTGGCTCGTATTTATGATGCTGGAAACGGGTCTTTTATCCGCCCTTTTGCTGGTGGTGCAGATCTGGGACGCCATCAACGATCCGTTGATCGGCTCGATGATCGACGCTGACCGCAGAAATTACAAGATGGGCAAGTTCAAGACCTATATCTTCGTTGGTGCTTGCGGCCTTCTGGTGGCGGGCGCGCTGGTCTTTATCCCCGCACCCAAAGCTGACGTATGGCTCAAAGCCGTGCTCTTCATTCTGGGCTACGTGATCTGGGACGCCTGCTACACCGTTGCAAACGTTCCTTACGGCTCGATGCTTTCCCTCGTGACCGAGGACGCAGGCGAGCGTGCCCAGCTTTCCACATGGCGCTCTGTCGGCTCGATGATCGGCAATATGCTGCCTATGGTCATTCTTCCTATGCTGATCTGGCGCAAAGAGGTCGACGCAGACGGCAATCCCGTGTTGAATTCTGCGGGCGAGCAGGTCGAAACCCTGCTTGGCAATCGCGTCTTCTTCGCGGCGCTCATCATGGGCGTGCTTGGCTTCCTTTGCTTCCTGTTTATGATCAAAAAGATCACCATTCGTGTCGACGAAAACGCCGTTAAGACCAACGAAACGCAAAAGTTCAACGTCTTCCAGGCGTTCGGCAGCTTTATGAAGAACCGCCCCGCAGTGGGCGCGACGCTTGCCGCTATGGCAATGTTCCTTGGCATGAACTCGGCGACCATCGCCACCACCATCATGTTTGCCACCTATTTTGGCAAGGCATCGATGTCGGGCCTGGTTTCCATGATCGGATTCCTTCCTATGTTCTTATTCATGCCCTTCATTAAGAAGATCGTTAATAAGTGGGGTAAGAAGGAGGCAGCCGTGGTCGGTGCGATGGCATCGGTCGTTGGCGGACTTCTGATGTTCATCTTCCCCTTGATCTCCAACAAGACCGCAGCTCTTGGTATGTACGTGCTGGCGCTGTGCATCTTCGGCATTGGTCTTGGCGTTTACACCTGTGTGTCCTGGGCGCTGATGGCTGACGCCATTGACTACAATGAGTGGAAGACAGGCAGACGCGAGGAGGGCACTGTTTACTCTCTGCACTCCTTCTTCCGTAAGCTGGCACAGGGCGTCGGCCCCTCTGTTGTGCTGCTGCTTATGGGCGCTCTTGGCTACGTTTCTGCAAACGGAACCGGCGGTCAGACGTTGCAAACGGCAACGAATATGTGCTGGCTGGTTTCGGGGCTTTACCTGTTCAGCGCGGTTTTGATGCTGGTCGGTCTTGCCGTTGTTTACAACCTGGATAAGAAGACCATGGCACAGATGACCGAAGAGCTTGCTGCCCGTAAAGGAGCTGTGGCGGATACTTCCAAGGAAGCGTAATTTTTGACGACTCGCGGTGTCCGACTTGCTCGGGCACCGCATTTTGAAATAATGGAGGATACCTATTTATGAGAACGATCTACAATTTGAACAAGGATTGGCAGTTCATCAAGAATTGCACCGACGTGGCTGCAACCGAGGGTGCTGTCGCCGTGGATCTGCCCCACACGTGGAACGCCACGGACGGACAGGACGGTGGCAACGACTATTTCCGCGGTACCTGCCTTTATAAGAAGGCCCTGAAAAAGGCGGAGCTGCCCGAGGGCGAGCGCTATTATCTGGAAATCCGCGGCGCAAACTCTTCGGCAGACGTTTACGTCAACGGTCAAAAGCTTGCACACCACGACGGCGGCTATTCCACCTGGCGTGTGGATCTGACCGATGCGCTGACCGACGTTTCCGAGCTGGCCATCACCGTGGACAACGCCCCCAATGAGGAGGTTTATCCTCAAATGGCCGACTTTACCTTCTACGGCGGACTTTACCGCAACGTCAATTTGATCGTTGTATCAAACACCCACTTTGACCTGGACTACTACGGCGCGCCCGGTATCAAGATCACCCCCGTGGTCGACGGCAAGGACGCAACGGTCGAGGTCGAGGTCTATACCACCGACCTTGGGGAAGGGCAGCAGATCGCCTACACCCTTTACGACAAGGACGAAAACGAGCTGCAAAAGATCGTTTCCACCGAGAAAAAGGTCGTCTTTGAGATCAAGGACGTGCATCTCTGGCACGGCCGCAAGGATCCTTACCTCTATTGCTGCGAGGCGGAGATCGTACAGGGCGATACCGTTCTGGACAACGTCTGCTCGCGCTTCGGCTGCCGCAGCTATCAGATCGATCCCGACCGCGGCTTTATCCTCAACGGCGAGGAATATCCCCTGCGCGGCGTTTCGCGTCATCAGGACCGCCTTGGCATCGGCAACGCGCTTTCCCCCTCGCATCACACCGAGGATATGGACCTGATCTGCGAGGTGGGTGCCACCACCATTCGTCTGGCGCACTATCAGCACGATCAGTTCTTCTATGATCTGTGTGACGAGCGCGGTCTTGTGATCTGGGCAGAGATCCCCTATATCTCCAAGCATATGTCCACCGGCCGCGAGAACACCGTCAGCCAGATGAAGGAGCTGATCGCGCAGAACTATAATCACCCGTCGATCGTGGTGTGGGGGCTTTCCAACGAGATCTCGATCGGCGGCTCTGACGAGGATCTGCTTGAAAATCACAGAATTCTGAACGATCTTTGTCATCAAATGGATAAAACGCGCCTGACAACGGTCGCGGCGGTATCGATGTGTAAGATGGACGATCCGTATTTGCAGATCCCGGACGTGGTGTCCTATAATCATTATTTTGGTTGGTACGGCGGCGAAACCGCGATGAACGGCCCTTGGTTTGACAAGTTCCACGCAACCCACCCGAACATTCCCATTGGCTGCTCGGAATACGGCTGCGAGGCGCTGAATTGGCACACCTCCGATCCCCGTCAGGGCGATTATACCGAGGAATATCAGGCGTATTATCACGAGGAGCTGATCAAGCAGCTCTTTACCCGCAAGTATATGTGGGCAACACACGTTTGGAATATGTTCGACTTTGGCGCGGACGCGCGTGCCGAGGGCGGCGAGAACGGGCAGAACCACAAGGGCCTTGTTACGATGGACAGAAAGTACAAAAAGGATGCCTTCTATGCTTACAAGGCATGGCTTTCGGACGATCCCTTCGTGCATCTGTGCGGCAAGCGTTATGTCGACCGTGTCGAGGACGTCACCAAGGTGACCGTTTATTCCAACCAGCCCGAGGTTGAGCTGTTTGTCAACGGCGAGAGCGTTGGCAAAAAGAGCGCTGACGACCATTTCTTCTATTTCGAGGTGAAGAATGCGGGCGAGAGTCGGATCGTCGCCAAGGCGGGTGAGCTGACCGACGAGAGCGTTATTCGCAAGGTGGACGAGATGAACCCCGACTACGTGCTGGTGGAAAAGGGCGCGATCCTGAATTGGTTCGATATCAAAGAGATCGGGGGACGCCTGTCGCTCAACTCCAAGATGGGCGAGGTCATCGGCACTTTGCGCGGCAAGCTGATCTTTATTAGCTTGATGAGAAAAATGCTGGGCGGTAAGAAAAAGGGCGAGCAAAAGAAGGTCGCGGGCTTTGAGTTTACCCCCGAAATGATGGCGATGATGAACGGCTTTACCGTGCTGCGCCTTCTGACCATGGCGGGCGGCATGATGAACGCAGAGTTCACCAAAGAGGAGTTGTTGAAGCTGAACAGAAAGCTGAACCGCATTCGCGCACCCAAAAAGAAATAACGCAAAAACAGCAGGGCGCAAGCCCTGCTGTTTGCGTTACCCAACTGCAAAAAATAGAGAAATTTGAAAATCGGACCTTTTGAAAAAAGGGGCTTTCTTTTTCCGCGCATTTATGTTATAATGTCATCAAAAGAAACGATGAGGGGAAAAAGATGAATATTACACAGGATATCAAATATATCGGCGTGAATGATCACGAGGTCGACCTGTTCGAGGGGCAATATGACGTCCCGAACGGCATGGCGTACAATTCCTATGCCATCATTGACGAAAAGATCGCGATCATGGATACCGTTGACGCCCGTTTTGGCGAGGAATGGCTAAAAAATATTGAAAACGCACTGGGTGGCAGAACGCCCGATTATCTGGTCGTGCAGCACATGGAGCCCGACCATTCGGCAAATATCACGACCTTTGCGAAGGCATATCCGAGTGCAAGGATCGTGTCGTCCGCCAAGGCGTTCGTGATGATGAAGAACTTCTTCGGCACCGATTTCCCCGATCGCCAGATCGTGGTGGGAGAGGGCACGACTCTGTCGCTCGGCAAGCACGAGCTGATCTTCGTGACCGCCCCCATGGTCCACTGGCCAGAGGTCATCGTGACCTATGACAGTACCGATAAGGTGCTGTTTTCAGCAGACGGCTTCGGCAAGTTCGGCGCGCTTGACGCCGATGAGGATTGGGCGTGCGAGGCACGTCGCTACTATATCGGTATCGTCGGCAAGTACGGCGCACAGGTGCAGGCATTGCTAAAAAAGGCGGCTTCGCTTGACATTCAGATCATTTGTCCCTTGCACGGCCCCGTTTTGACCGAAAATCTCGGTTACTACCTGAACCTCTACAATATCTGGTCGAGCTACGGTGTGGAAAGCGAGGGCATTGTGATCGCTTATACCTCGGTCTACGGCAACACCAAAAAGGCGGTGATGCGCCTTGCAGACCTTCTGCGCGAAAACGGCTGCCCCAAGGTCACGGTCAACGATCTTGCCCGCTGCGATATGGCAGAGGCGGTCGAGGATGCCTTCCGCTACGGCAAGCTGGTGCTGGCGACAACGACCTACAACGGTGAGATCTTCCCGTTTATGCGTGAGTTCATTCACCACCTCACCGAGCGCAATTTCCAGAACCGTACTGTCGCTTTCATCGAAAACGGCAGCTGGGCGCCTATGGCGACCAAGGCGATGAAGGGATTGCTGGAAAAGAGTAAGGATCTGACCTTTGCCGAGGCAACGGTCAGGATCGTGTCCGCCTTGAACAGCGAAAGCGAGGCGCAGCTCACGGCGCTTGCAAGTGAGCTTTGCAAGGAATACAAATAAACGTGCAAAAAGTGGGGCATACTCTTTCAAAAAAGGAGTATTGCTATGAGTAAATACGTTTGCGACGTGTGCGGTTGGACCTATGACGAGGCGGCGGGTGTGCCCGATGAGGGAATTGCCCCCGGTACCAAATTCGGGGATCTGCCGGACGATTTCGTCTGCCCTGTTTGCGGTGTCGGCAAGGACCAATTCACGGCGGAGTAATAATTGTGACAGAGGGCGGTCGAAAAATCGACCGCCCGTTTACTTAAAATGCTTGCAATATCGCGCTTTCCGTGATACAATGGAAATAGGATCAAGCCCGCCTTTTGGAAAAAAGTGGCTTAACGTACTTAG
>JAGAMJ010000096.1 GCA_017624795.1 Clostridia bacterium | reverse complement strand
GCTTATACTGTGTATATTGAAATTGCAGGAAAGATATATACTGTAAAATCAGGAGAGACTCTGAACATTGAATGTTTGGTTTCATGATTCAAAGAGAATGCTTTATATAAACCCAAGCGGGATATCGACGTTCAAGCTTTTGAGGTTATTTTGTCTTGCGCCCCTCACGCGAAGGAAGTTGCCGTTGCCGCTTCTGCGCGTCCTTGGAACGGGGATCCTTTCCCTGCCCGAAAGATACGCACCCGTGAGCGACTGCTTGCATTTCATGATGTCGGCAGGCGTTCCCTGCGCCACGATCTCACCGCCGTGAATACCCGCACCGGGACCCACGTCTACGATGTGATCGGCGGCTTCCATGGTTTCCTCGTCGTGCTCGACCACGATCACACTGTTGCCAAGGTCGCGCAGGCGTTGAAGGGTGTGGATCAGCTTGATGTTATCGCGCTGATGCAGCCCGATGCTGGGCTCGTCCAGAATATACAGAACGCCCGTGAGCGCCGAGCCGATCTGGGTCGCGAGGCGAATACGCTGCGCCTCACCGCCCGACAGCGTTCCCGCCTTGCGGGCAAGCGTCAGGTAATCCAAACCGACGCTGATCAAAAAGCCCAGACGGGCGCGGACCTCTTTTAAGATCTCTTTGGCGATCAGCGCCTCGGTGTCGGTGAGTGTCAGCCCGTTGACAAAATCAAGGGCTTCCTTCACCGAAAGCTCGCAAAACTCGTGAATGTTCTTGCCGCCCACCGTTACAGCCAAAATATTGGGGGCAAGGCGCTTGCCGCCGCATGCGGGACAGGGCGCGTCCTCAACAAAATCGTCGTAATACTCCCCGATCACGTTCATTTTCATACGCTTTTCGATGATCGGCACAAGCCCCTCAAAGGGCACGACCTGCTCGTGCGCCTCGCCGCCGAAATAGCGGAGCACGTGATAGCGCTCGTCCCCCGTTCCGTAAAACAGAATATCCATCTGCTCCTTGGTGAATTCGCAGACGGGCATATCCATCGTGAAGCCGTGCCGCGCGCCAACGGCGGCAAACAGCGGCCCGTTCCAGCCGTCGTCGGCGGTTAAGCTCTTAAAGCCGTTGACGGCGATCGCGCCCTTGGAAAGGGATAGCGTATCGTCGGGGATCAGCTTCCACGTGGCGACGCGGCGCATCTCGCCAAGTCCCGCACAGTGCGGACACGCGCCCTGGGGATTATTAAAGGAAAACATACGGGGCTCCAGCTCGCCAAAGGAGATATTGTGCTCCTCGCAGGCGTAATTCTGTGAAAACGCCAGCTCCTCGACAGCGTCCTCGCCCTCTCTTGCGACGGGTGAGATCAGCAGATTGCCGTCGGCAAGCGAGAGTGCCGTTTCCACCGAATCGCCAAGACGCGCGCGGATATCGCCGCGATTGACAAGACGGTCAACCACCACCTCGACGGTGTGCTTTTTGTTCTTATCCAGCGTGATCTCCTCGGAAAGCTCGTACATATTGCCGTCCACACGCACACGAGAATAACCTCCCTTGCGCGCATCGGCAAAGACCTTTTCGTGCCTGCCCTTCTGGGCACGAACGACAGGGGCAAGCACCATAAAGCGCGTGCCCTCGGGCATAGCGAGAATACGATCGACGATCTGATCCTTGGTCTGCTGACGGATCTCCTTGCCGCACACGGGACAGTGCGGAATACCGATACGGGCGTAAAGCAAGCGAAGATAGTCATAGATCTCGGTGACCGTTCCCACGGTAGAGCGTGGGTTTTTAGAGGTGGTCTTCTGATCAATGGAGATCGCGGGCGAAAGCCCCTCGACGGTGTCGATATCGGGCTTATCCAGCTGCCCCAAGAACATACGGGCATAGGACGAAAGCGACTCGACAAAGCGGCGATGCCCCTCGGCATAAATGGTATCGAACGCCAGCGACGATTTTCCCGATCCCGAAAGCCCCGTAAAGACCACGAGCTTATCACGCGGAATGGTGATATCTATATTTTTCAGATTATGGACGCGAACGCCCTTTAATACAAGTTTATCTGCCATTTTGTTTATCCTTTTCCTGCTGCCGCGAAACGGAATTTTTTCCTTGCATTTTCAGTATTTGCAGTGCATCTGTCAGCTTCTTGTCGGGTGTGTGGCTTTGTCTGTTCTGTGCCTTTCGAAACAGCCATGCAATACCGATCACAGCAAGAGCGACACAAAGAATGATAAATATCAGCACAATTATTTTTCCTCTCGTAGTTGTTTGATCTTATCACGCAGGGACGCCGCTTGCTCGAATTCCAGCTTCTTTGCGGCTTCCTTCATCTCGGCGGTGAGGGTGTCGATCAGCTTTTGACGCTGCGTGGGCGTCAGCTTTTCCTTGCCCTTCTTCGATGCCGCATCGTCCGCCGCCTTGCCGATCTCGATGATATCGTGAATATTCTTGACAATTGTTTTTGGTACGATGCCGTTTGCCTTATTGTAAGCGTCCTGAATTTGACGGCGGCGGTTGGTCTCGCCGATCGCGCGCTGCATAGAGCCCGTGACCGTGTCGGCATACATAATGACCTTGCCTTCGGCGTTTCGCGCGGCTCTGCCGATGGTCTGGATCAGCGAGGTTTCGGTGCGCAAAAAGCCCTCCTTGTCGGCGTCAAGAATGGCGACAAGCGATACCTCGGGCAGGTCCAACCCCTCGCGGAGCAGATTGATGCCGACCAGCACGTCAAATTCGCCAAGGCGCAGATCGCGAATGATCTCCATACGCTCGATGGTTTCGACGTTGTGGTGGATATAGCGCACGCGAACGCCGTTTTCCTCTAAATACGAGGTCAGATCCTCTGCCATGCGCTTGGTGAGCGTGGTGACCAGCACGCGCTCGTTTTTCGCGGCGCGCACGCGGATCTCGCCAAGCAGATCGTCGACCTGCCCCTCGATGGGGCGCACGTCGACCTCGGGGTCAAGCAATCCCGTGGGACGAATGATTTGCTCGACGACCTGCTCGGAGTGCTGACGCTCAAATTCGGCAGGTGTGGCGCTGACCAGCACGGCTTGATTTATGCGCTCCTCAAATTCGGGAAAATACAAGGGGCGGTTGTCATAGGCAGAAGGCAGTCGAAAGCCGAAATCCACAAGATTTTGCTTTCTTGCCGTATCGCCGCCACTCATGCCTCGCACCTGCGGCAGCATCACGTGTGATTCAT
>JAGAMJ010000095.1 GCA_017624795.1 Clostridia bacterium | reverse complement strand
GGATATTTTGCGGGAATTGGAGCAGCAGGAAGAACGCGAGCCGACGCAGCCGACGGAGGAGGAAAGGCCCTTGCAGGGCTCGTATTACGCGCCCTTTGCGCTACCTGTCCGTCCCGAGCCAAAGCACGGGCAAGCGTCTGCCGAGGCAAGCCAAGCGACAGCTGCCACCGCCTTTGGCGAGGTCGGAAAAGAGCAATCCTTGCACGGCAAAACGACCATCGGTCCGCTTGGATCGATCGACAATATCCATGCCGCCCCTCAAAAGCGTGAGGAGGTTTTGGGCGACGGACCTGTCGCACAAAATGCCGTTGAAAGCGACGCAGATCGGGCAGCGTTCGTGACCTTTGACGATGAGGCACAGCTCGCGCCCTCGGCTGCTTTTGAGCCGGAAGAAGCGCCCGTGATCTTTGAGCGTGAGCGCCTGGACGACCGGCGTCCCGCGGCGACCGCCTTTGCCGAGCCGCAGCCCGCTCGCACCGCCGAGGTGCCGCAGCCCTCTTTCGCCTTTGATAAGGCGGAGGACGAGGCAGATACAGCCACTGATGAGATCGGGGAAGCGCTTGACGTTGCAAGCCGTGTGCGGACCGCCTTTGCGCTCTCGGACGAGGAAGAAGTGACCGAAACGGCTTCTGCGGCATATCAGGCAGCACCGCGCGAGGAACGCTATGCGGCGGACGCGATGCGTCAGGCACCGCGTGTTGTTGCTCACGCAGAGCCCGTGCAGGATGAAAAGCCCGCACCGACGCCGCCCCCCGCGCCTCGCGAATACCGTTTGCCGCCCATCAGCCTGCTCAATGAGGATAAAGCCATCAAGGATGACGACCATTCCGAGGAGAATCAGCAGAAGATCGATATTCTGCGCCGCACGCTGGAAAGCTTCAACGTTCATATCAAGGAAGAAGTCATCTGCTCTCGCGGCCCCACCATCACGCGCTATGAGGTGCGCCCCGAGATCGGTGTGCCGGTGCGCTCTATTATGAACCGCATCGACGACATTTCGCTTTATATGGAGGCACAGGTGCGTATTGCGCCGATCCAGGGTAAGGCAGCCGTTGGTGTTGAGGTGCCGAATAAGGTGCGTGAAACCGTTTATCTGCGCACGCTTCTGGAATCCGAGCCCTTCAAGAGATCAAAAAATCCCGTGGAGGTTGCCTTGGGTGTCGGCATCGGCGGGCATATTCAGATGTGTGACCTGACCGCTATGCCCCACCTGCTGGTCGCGGGCGCGACCAAATCGGGTAAATCGGTCTGTATCAACACCATCATTTTGAGCTTGCTGTACAAGACCTCGCCCAAGGATCTGCGACTCATTCTGATCGATCCCAAGCGTGTTGAGTTCAAGCCCTATATGCATCTGCCCCATCTTTACGCCCCGATCATCACCGAAACCACTCACGCCGTGGGTGCGCTGGCTTGTGCCGTACGGGAAATGGAGCGCCGCTATACGCTCTTGGAGGACGTTGGTGCCCGAAACTTTGAGGCGTATAACGAAAAGGTCAAAAACGATCCCGAGCGTGAGCATCTGCCCTATCTTGTCATCATCATCGATGAGTATTACGATCTGAAAATGGCGTGCCCCAATAACGATTTGGAGAATTTTGCCTGCCGACTTGCGCAAAAGGCGCGCGCCGCGGGTATTCACCTGATCATCGGTACACAGCGTCCCTCGGTCAACGTGATCACGGGTACGCTGAAAGCGAATATCCCGTCGCGTATTGCCTTTACCGTGATGCAGCAGGTCGACTCGCGTACCATTCTGGACGCCGTGGGTGCCGAGCTGCTGACGGGACGCGGCGATATGCTCTACGCGCCCATGGGCGAGAAGCCGATCCGCTTGCAGGGCTCCTTTGTCAGCGATGACGAGGTGGAAAGCGTTGTCACCTTTGTGCGTGAGCGCAACGATCCCGTGCAGTACAATCAGGCATTTATGGAGCAGATCGAGATCGAGGTCGCCCGTGCCGCCAACGCAGGCAAGAAGAGCGAGGACTTTGATGAGTTTGCCGAGGACGAGGATACAGATGTCGATCCCAAGTTTTACGATGCTGTGGTGCTTGCCGTGCAGACGCAAAAGGTCGCGACCTCGCTGTTGCAGCGCCGTCTTGGCGTTGGCTACGGACGCGCCGCCAAGATCATCGACCGTATGGAGGAGCTTGGACTTGTCACACCCGCCGAGGGCAATAAGCCCCGCAAGCTCTTGCCCGCCGCGCAAGGGTATCTGGACCACGTGGCAGACCTTGACGGCGAGGAGGACGGCGGTGACTTTGACACAGACGGCAACTATTGATGCCGCACCGTTTACAGCAAAAAAAGACCGAGAGAACTTCTCTCGGTCTTTTTGTATAACTCCACCGATAAGCCGGGTTCTGTCGTGAACGGTCATCTATCTGCGCGCCGTGTCGCCACAACGCTTCGGGATCGCTCCCGTGCCACCCAAGGGACATGTGCCGGGCAGGCGTCCCTTATACGGTGTTGCTTCGGATAGGGTTTACAGCGGACCTATGTTACCATAGGAACGGGTGAGCTCTTACCTCGCCTTTCCATCCTTACCCTTGCGGGCGGTTTATTTCTGTTGCACTTTCCCGGCAGTCACCTGCGG
>JAGAMJ010000094.1 GCA_017624795.1 Clostridia bacterium | reverse complement strand
TTTCGACTTTTTCCTGATTTTTGTTGCGCTTTGTGTAAAATTTGATACCGAAAAGCGTGCCGATCATCAAGAGAATGGCGATGGGCAAGCTGACCCACCAATAGATGCCGACGTTTTGCAGCACACCCGCAAGAATGTAGGAAACAAAGGAAACGATGGCAACGGTAATGGCGTAAGGCAGCTGGGTGGACACGTGCTCGACGTGGTTGCACTGCGCGCCCGCCGATGCCATGATCGTTGTGTCAGAGATGGGCGAGCAGTGGTCGCCGCAAACGGCGCCCGCAAGGCAAGCAGACATGGCGATGACGCCCAGCTCGCTGCTAAGACCGATGCCTGCCTGCACGATGGGAATGAGGATACCAAACGTACCCCAAGAGGTTCCCGTGGCAAATGCCAGAAGGCATGCGATCAGGAAAATGATAGCGGGCAGGAAGAGCTTCAATGCGCCTGCATTTTCAAGCAACTCTGCCACAAAAACGTCGGATCCAAGCAATCCTGTTACGTTTTTCAGCGCAGTTGCAAGGGTAAGGATCAAAATAGCGGGGACCATCGCGACAAAGCCCTTCGGGATCGCTTCCATCGACTCCTTAAAGGTGATCAGACGGCGTGCCATTAAGTAAATGATGATGATCACAAGAGCAAGCAAGGAGCCCCAAGGCAAAGCCACAGTAGCGTCGGTATTACCGAACGCGCCGACCAGATCCCATTGATAATCGCTGCCTGCGGTGAAAAATTCACCGACGTACATCAGCGCAACGATGCAGCAAACGATCAAAGCGCAGATGGGCAGCACAAGATCCAGCACGCGAGCATGAGCGTTGTCGCCATGCTCTTCCCCATCTTCCTTTTCCTCTGCGCCAAGGTCACCGTTCATAGTTTTGAACTCAACACCTGACATCTTGCCGTAATCAAAGCCCATAAAGGCAATGGCGACAACGAAAACAATGGTGAGCAACGAATAAAAGTTGTAAGGAATGGCTTTGATGAAATAGAACAGACCTTGTCCGTCCGCTACGTACTCGGAAACAGCCGCCGCCCAAGAGGAAACGGGCGCGATCATACAAATGGGGGCTGCGGTCGCGTCGATCAGGTATGCAAGCTTTGCGCGCGAGATCTTGTGCGTATCCGTCACGGGACGCATCACGCTGCCGACGGTAAGACAGTTGAAATAGTCGTCAACAAAGATCAAAACGCCAAGCGCGAAGGTGGCAAGCATCGCTCCCACACGTGTCTTTACGTGCGTTTGCGCCCATTTACCGAACGCCTTTGATCCACCCGCCTTATTGAGCAGAACAACGATCGCGCCAAGGATCACCAAAAAAGCAAAAATGCCGGCGGTATCCGAAACAGCGGCGATCAGACCGTCGCTGACGGCATGATCCATTGTCTTAACGGGATTAAAATCAGCCGCAAATAAGGCACCCGCCAGAACACCGACGAACAAGGAGCTGTAAACCTCCTTTGTCATCAGCGCAAGACCGATCGCAATAATGGGGGGCACCAACGCCATAAACGTGGCGTAGTATGGTCCCTCCTCCAAGCCGTTGTTACGCAGCGTGATTGACAGGATCACAACGGCGATCAGGGCAAGAGCAGAGATAGAAAGGTTTACTATTGTCTTCTTTTTCATAGTTGCCTCCTTATAATAGTATAAAACCATTATAAAGCACGGGGTTTTACCTTGTCAAGAGCGTTTCTCTTTTTTTGTCGAAATATGCAAAAATCTTCTGCAAAACTGTATAAAAAGCCGAGCGGTGTCGTACAATTCGCGCCAAAACGGCAAAATCGTCGGCAAAATGAGCCACGGGACTGCCTCCAGGTGCTCCATCATCGTCAGATATGCCACACCAAGCAAAAAGAGCGTGGAAAGCGTCAGCTTCCCCAGATGCTGCGTAAACGGCATGATCCGATGACAATGCACCGCGCGCCACAAAAAGATCGTCATATAGGAAGCAAGCGTTGCCATCATCGCGCCAAGCGCGCCTTGCGACGGGATCCAGAGAAAGTCAAGCGTTAGATTGACCGCAGCGCCAACAAGAACGCTCACAAGCGATGCCCCCGACCGCAGCTTCACCAAATAAACACTGCCTAAAAACGAGGAAAGCGCCGAAAAAAGCGATGCTACCGAGAGCAGCGGCACATAAAGCGCGGCTTCGCTGAAATCAAAGGCGAAAAGCCGCTGCACAAAAAGCGGAGAACATAGGATCAGCGTCAGAGTCAAAAGGATCATCGCGGGCAAAAATACCGCGTATATTTTTTCGAAAAGAACCCCTTTTCTTTCCTCGCTCTCGCGTATTGCGGCAAAATGCCACGCCTCCAAAAAAATGCTTGCCGCAAAGGTGAGCAGCGCCGGCAGCTTCCCTGCCGCTGCATACAGTCCGATCGCCGCCTCACCGCGGTATGCCAGCAATATATAGTGGTCACAAGCCGAAAGCACCCACCAAAGCGTAGCTGTCGGGATCAAGGGCAGCGCATAGCGAAGCATCGGGCGTAGCAGCTGCGACGTATCGCGCACCTTCCCCGCGCGCTCCCGCCCCAAGTAGACACAAAGGATCAGGGCAGTAACGGCGTCAGCCAGAAAAATCGACATCAAGTAGCCGCGCTCTCCGAGCCCTAATACGGGCAAAAACAAAAATGCCAGCGACACAGTGAGCAAGGTGCAAAAGACCTGTTGCACCGTATAGAGCCCGTATTGCCCTCTTGCGCGCAAAACGTGTGCCGCATAGCTGTGTATCACCGAAAACAGCACGTAAAAGAACAGATAGAGCAGATAAGGGCGAAAAATATCAAAAAGCCCCAAAACAGGTAGCGCGAAAAGCAACAAAAAACTGCCAAAAAGCAGCATACGTCTGCCAACTGCCAGCACCTCGCCCTCACTGTATCCGCCAGCCGCAAAGCGGAAAACCGCCTCGGGCGCGCTGATGGACACAAAGGGCAGCAGCAACACCGCGGTGTTGATCAAAATATCGACCGTACCGAATGCGGCGGGTGTAAGCGATGCAGTATACAGGGGTATCATCAAAAGCACCGTCAGCTTTGAGATGGCAGAGCCAAGTCCCAAAACGATGACGTTTTTGAGCAGTCTTGCGTTATTTTTCATTTTGATCCCCTTTCGTTTCTTTACATTTAATATGTGTAAAACGAGAAGGTAACAAGCACGCCAAATAAAGACACTTTTTTGATAAAATGATCCGTTTTTTCACAAAAAAAGCACCCGTGGCACACGGCTTTACCGTATATCACGAGTGCTTTTGCTTCATTCATTTCAAATTGTAAAATGCGTCACCTCGGGCAAATGCGAATCGATCGAATATTCGATCGGTATAAAGCGCTCACCGTCAAAATTTACGATCGAATACGACGCATTGGTGGCGTACGGGTGCTTTTGTGCCGCCTGCTCCTTGGGGGTGCCGCACACAAGCGACCAAAATACGCGGATCACGCCGCCGTGGGCAACGATCAGAACGGTTCGGTCGGGATTTTCTTTCGCGATCTCCAATGCCTTTTTGTAAAAGCGCACACCGCTATCCCACCAATTCTCTCCACCCGGATAGGTGAAGTCCAGCGTTTCGCGCATACGCGCGTATTCGACGGGATATTTTGCTCTCAAATCGGCAAGAACGCCCCCTTCCCAATCGCCGCAA
The DNA here is from genome assembly GCA_017624795.1 of Clostridia bacterium. GTDB lineage: Bacteria > Bacillota > Clostridia > Oscillospirales > CAG-272 > Firm-07. The sequence goes on along the minus strand of JAGAMJ010000094.1, from coordinate 1,528 downwards.
AAGGTTTCGCGGAGCTCGGGGCAAGTGATCACCGACAGCCCTCTTTGCTCGGCGTGAGGTATCGCCGTGCGCATCGCGCGCCGAAGGTCGCTGGAATAAATGACGTCGATCTTCTCGTTTTTCAAATGCTCTGCCGTAAGCTGTGCCTGCTTTAATCCAAGATCGGTCAGCTGATAATCGGAAAAGCCCGCAAGGGTGCTGAGCTGATTCGCTTCGCTTTCGCCGTGACGGATCAAAATTATTTTTGTCATCATCATTTCCCTTTGCCTTGAACATTCAAGGTGCTCAATCGCAGTTTTCCCAGTTGTGATAGACGTTCATCACGTCATCGTCCTCTTCCAGCATTTCTATCAGCAGTCCCATAAATTTAAGATCGTCCGCCTCGGAAAGCGCAACGGTGGTCGAGGGGATCTTGTCCTTCTCGGCAGACAGAACGGGATAGCCCGCGCCCTCAATGGTTTCCTTGATCGCGTAAAGATCGTCCACGACGGTGTAGATCTCAAACACACCCTCTCCCGCGGCAAAATCCTCCGCTCCGCTTTCAAGCGCGGTTTCCATCAGCTTATCCTCGTCGATATCGCCGTCCTCGTTGTTCACGATGATCACGCCCTTATCCTCAAAGAGGAAGGACACGCAGCCCGACGTACCCATATTGCCATGATACTTGTTAAAGTAAGAGCGCACGTTGCCCGCGGTGCGGTTGCGGTTGTCGGTGGTGGTTTCCACGATCACGGCGACGCCGCCGGGACCGTAGCCCTCATAAGTAATCTCCTCGTAGTCCTCGCCTGTGCTGCCCATCGCCTTTTTGATGATGCGCTCGATGTTATCGTTGGGCACGTTGTTTGCCTTTGCCTTCTGGATCAGATCGCGCAGCTTGGAGTTGGAATTGGGATCTCCGCCGCCCGCCTTGACGGCTACTGCCATCTCTTTGCCGATCTTTGTGAAGACCTTTGCCTTTTGCGCGTCGGTCTTTTCCTTCTTGTGCTTGATATTTGCCCATTTGCTATGTCCAGACATATCTATTCTCCTTAAATTTTTTCCATTTTACGCATGCAGATCAACGGGAAGGCGTTGCCCAACACCTGATTGACGGCACGGGTGATCTCGATACGGGTTGCACGAACCGCCGCATCATCGGCATTGACGATGGGGCAGTTATGATAAAAGCGGTTAAACGAGGCGGCAACGTCCAGAATATAACGGGTAATGACCGACGGCTCGTAATCGGCGATCGCGCTTGCCACCCTTTCCGGGAATTTCGACAAGACCTTTACAAGTGCTGCCTCCTCGGGTGCGGTATAGGTCAGCTTCTCGCAGACGCAGTCCCCCGCCTTGCGCAGCACGGCGCAGGTACGGGCGTAAGTGTATTGCGCGTAAGGACCTGTGTTGCCGTCAAAATTGAGGGCATCTTCCATAATGAAGTTGATATCCTTGATGCGGCTGTTCGAGAGGTAATAGAACACGATCGCGCCAACGCCCACTGCCTCGGCGATCTCGTCCTTGTTTTCGAGGTCGGGATTTTTTTGCT
>JAGAMJ010000093.1 GCA_017624795.1 Clostridia bacterium | reverse complement strand
TCCTATATTCCCGAAACCACCAAGATCATCATCGCCCAGCGCGTCGCCTCTGTCGAGGATGCCGATCTCATCCTTGTGATGGAGAACGGATGCATCGTCGCCAAGGGCACACACAGCGAGCTGCTTGCCTCCAGCGACATTTACCGCGAGATCCACCAGCAGCAAACGAAGGGAGGCGAGCAGGATGAGTAAGCCGCAAATGCCAAAACGCCCCAAGGCAAGCCCCAAGGTTCTGGGGCGCACCCTCAAAATGCTGTTTTCCTTCTATCCCGTGCTGATGCCCGTCACCCTTTTCTGTATTCTTTTGTCGGCTGTCGCCGCGGCACTGCCCCCCATCTTTATGCAGCAGGTCATCGCCGAGATCGAGACCGCCGTTGCGGGAAATATCGGTTGGGCACAGGCGTCGCAGGCGATCGTGCCAAAGGTCCTTTTGCTTGCGGGCTTTTACGTGATCTCCCTGCTCTGTATCATCGTGCAGATGCAGCTGATGGCAGTGATCACACAGGGCTTTCTTGATAAGCTCCGCCGCGCGGCGTTTGACAAGATGCAAAGCCTGCCGATCCGCTATTTTGACACCCACAAGCACGGCGACATCATGTCGCATTACACCAACGATATCGACACGCTGCGCGAGCTTGTATCGCAGGCGCTGCCCGCCCTTTTGCAATGTGTGGTGGTGCTGGTCTCCATCTTCTTCGTGATGCTTTATTTCAGCGTTTGGATGACCCTTGTGCTGCTGTGCGGCGTTGTGGTCATGGTGCTGGTCTCCAAAAAGATCGCGGGGGGCTCGGAAAAATATTTCATGCGGCAGCAAAAGGCGATCGGCAAGGCAGAGGGCTTCATTCAGGAAATGATGAACGGGCAAAAGGTCGTCAAGGTCTTTAACCACGAGCAGCAGTCCGTGGACGACTTTGACAAGGTCAACAAAGCGCTTTTCGCCGAGGCATCCAAGGCACACGCCTTTGCCAATACGCTTGGCCCCATCATCGGTAACATCGGCAATATCCTTTACGTTATCATGGCGGTAACGGGCGGCGTTTTCCTGCTTTCAAAGGTCCCCAACCTCGCACTTGGCGCCTTCCCCGTCTTCACCATCAGCATCATCGTTCCCTTTCTCAATATGGCAAAGCAATTCACGGGCAACGTCAACCAGGCATCCCAACAGATCAATATGGTCGTGATGGGTATGGCGGGCGGCGCGCGTCTGTTTGAAATGATGGACGAAGCACCCGAAGCCGACGAGGGCTACGTCACGCTGGTCAACGCCAAATACGATGAAAACGGCGACCTCACCGAAACAAGTGAGCGCACAGGACTTTGGGCGTGGCACCACCCCCACCAGGACGGCAGCGTCACCTACACAAAGCTGTGCGGCGACGTGCGCCTGACGGACGTGGATTTCGGCTACGTTGAGGGTAAAACGGTACTGCACGACGTCAGCGTTTACGCCGAGCCGGGGCAAAAGGTCGCCTTCGTTGGCGCGACGGGCGCGGGCAAGACCACCATCACCAATCTGATCAACCGCTTTTACGATATTGCCGACGGCAAGATCCGCTATGACGGCATTAACATCAACAAGATCAAAAAAAGCGACCTGCGTCGCTCGCTTGGCATCGTTTTGCAGGATACGAACCTGTTTACGGGCACGGTCATGGACAATATCCGCTACGGGCGCTTGGATGCCTCCGACGGCGACTGCATCGCCGCCGCGAAGCTCGTGGGCGCGGACGATTTCATCACCCGTTTGCCGCTTGGCTATGAAACCGAGCTGCAAAACAACGGTGCCAACCTCTCGCAGGGGCAGCGCCAGCTGCTTGCCATCGCGCGCGCCGCGGTCGCCGATCCGCCCGTGATGATCATGGACGAGGCGACCTCCTCGATCGACACCCGTACCGAGGCGATCGTGCAACGCGGCATGGATAAGCTGATGGAGGGCAGAACGGTGTTCAACATCGCGCACCGCCTTTCCACGGTTATGAACTCCGACGTGATCATGGTGCTGGATCACGGCCGCATCATCGAGCGCGGCAATCACGAAAAGCTGATCGCCGAGCGCGGTACCTACTACCGCTTGTATACCGGCGCGTTTGAATTGGAATAACGAAAAAAAACAATCCCCCCGCATAGCGGGGGGTATTTTAGTTTCGGGCATAGCCCTGATATTACCGGCGGCGCACAAGTGCGCTTTTTGTTGGCCTGCCAGCCATGCATCTGTTACGTATACCCCGCTTTGAGCGGGACTAAATCCAAGCCTCCCTTGTGTAAAGGGAGGTGGCATTTTCGCAAGAAAATGGCGGAGGGATTGTAAAAGCAAAAAATCAAAGCTACACAATCCCTCAGTCACCTTCGGTGACAGCTCCCTTTACACAAGGGAGCCTTTCACACAAATCCTACACTATCCCTTTGTTTGCTTCTCTTCATCGGCAATAGTCTTTCTTGAACCACGCCACTATGGTGGGTTTTCATTCACAAAAAGAACACCGTGGCTTCAAAAATGAAGCCACGGTGTTTGTTTTTTTGATCAACCAAGCAGCACTCTCAAAACGGTCTGTGCGTAAATGCGCGTCAGATAGTCGGTGGGGTGGTTGACGTTGTTACCCGTCATATCAACGTAACGCTTGTGCTCCAAAATGGAGGTGTGGACGCTGGTTACAGGTGCGACGTCAACGTTATCATACTTCGCGGCAATGCCGTAAAGCTTGGGCTCAAACAAGCGCTGATTTCCATAGAATCTGGGCAGTTTATCATGAGGAAGCATCGTGGAAACGAGCAGGACCTCGCAATCAGGATGCGCATCCAACACCGCCTTGACCATCTTTTCGTTGAGCTCGGCATAGTTGGTGGGCGTACGGTTGGTATCGTTCATACCCCAAGCAAGCACAAGCAGATCGGGATCTTGGGCAACGACGCTTCCCTGAATGTTGGTAAGTCCGTAATCACTGTTCTCGCCGGGGTTCGCGGTGTTAATCTCATTGATCGTAGCGTTGGGGAAGCGAGCTTGCAGTGCCGCAGTCACCATCGTCGACCATCTGGGGGTGCCGGGTTCAACGCCGGCCTGCCCGCTGGGGTTTCCGCCCGCGGTGATACTGTCGCCGTAGAATACGATATTCAATTTCTCGCCTGCCTCGGCGCGCTCAACAAAGGAGTGGAGCTTCGTGCTCTTCTGGGGGACAAAGCCCTCCCACTCGTCGGTGTGGGTATAGGTCACCACGACCTGATGATCGTAGAAATAGTGTCCCTCGGTGAACAGGATCAGCGGGTGCCCGGGCACGTTGCACGCCTGCGCATCGCCTGTGATCGAGGTTTCTTTACTTGTGGGATAGAACTGCTCCTCGGTGAAGAAGGGCATACGGGATCCCTCCAAGCGCACGATCTTGCCATCTCTGACCTCATAGTCCTGACCGAGCACGTACTCGGTCTTCAGGTCAGACGAGCGAACCGAAAGGACTGTGTCAGGGTTATAAAGCAAAGGCGCCTCGTCATCGATCACAAACATGATCGTTTCATTGTAAACGATGTTGCCGTCCCAATAGGGAAGCGTATAGACACCAAGGTCGTATTTGTCATAGGTAGCGGTATCAACGAAGGTCACGGTGTAGACCTTCTCGCTTGTCTGATCCGCACTTGTCACGGTGATCACCGCCTTTTCTGTGGTTGTAACGACCTCAACGGTCGCCTGTGTAGAAGCTGCGATAGCAGTGACCGTGGGTGCTTCGGTGAGATTGGTCACCGATACCCAATACTGCACTCTTCCCGAAGAAAAGCCGTCAAGCGCCGCACCGTTAACAAGGATCTCAACAGCATCGCAGTTGGCATCATCGACCACACCCACTGTGCTGGGGGATCCGGATCCGTCCGAGCCGCCCTTGTAATCGGGGGCTGCGGCTTGCATAGCGCCGGGGGTTATCGGCGTACCGCATCCAACCGTTGCCAAAAGAAGCGTCAGTGCCAAGATACTAAACAACACTTTTTTCATCATACTCAAAATCCTTTCATAGGAATTTTTATATATTATAACATCAAAATCAAAAAATGTCAAGAAAAATTTGAGCAAAATGATAAAAATAATCTTATAGCAGCGCGGGCAACGTGCGCGGGGCACACTTCCCCGTCGCGCAAATCTTATTTTCCGACACAAAAATGCGAAAAGATATCGGCGATGATCGCTTCGTCCACGGCTCTGCCGTCGACCTCGCCAAGCGCCTGCATCGCAAGCTCGGCGTCAATACACGCGGCGTCCAGCGGAATACCGACGCGCAGCGAGCCGATCGCCGTGGAAAGCCCGTCGGCGCTGCGACGCAGCGCCGCATATTGCCGCGCGTTGGCGACCACCGCGTCCTCGCCAAGCGAGATGCCGTCGCAAAGGTAGAGCGTCTCGATCCTCTCACGCAGCGCGGCGACGTCGCCGTCCCTTGCAGAAAGCTGCACCACGTGGGGAAGATCCGCAAGCAAATCACGCGGAAAACGCATACCGTTATCGCACTTATTGAGCACGACCACCACGGTCGCGGGCAACGCTTTGAGCTGCTCGATCAGCTGCTTTTCCTCGGTTGTCGCCTCGGCGGAAGCATCAAAAACTGCCAGAACAAGCTCCGCCTCCTCCATCGCGCGTCGCGCGCGGTCAACGCCGATGCCCTCGACCGCGTCGCTTGTTTCGCGCAGGCCCGCCGTGTCAAACAGCCGCAGCGTCACGGCGCCGAGCGCCACCGTTTCGCAAAGGATATCGCGCGTCGTGCCCGCAATATCGGTGACAATGGCGGCTTCGCGCCCGACAAGCGCGTTATAGAGCGTGGACTTGCCCGCGTTGACGGGGCCGCAAATGACGGTGGAGATTCCCTCCGCCACGGCGTGTCCCGTGCGGTAGGTCGCAAGCAGCGCTTCCACCTTCTTTTGCACCCTTTCAAGCTCCGCGGTCAGCTCCTCACGGCTCAGGGTATTCAGATCCTCATCGGG
>JAGAMJ010000092.1 GCA_017624795.1 Clostridia bacterium | reverse complement strand
GCCTTTGAGCAGCGCGAAGACTTGGGATTTCATGAATGGTTCCTGTTTTAGATAATAAGCAAGGCGCTCGGCGATATTCGCCGAGCGCCTTTCACTTAATATAACTTATATTTCAACCGCGATCATCGTGACAGATTGGCTATGTGGGCTGCCGTCTGCTAATGCCTTCCCCAGTGGGGGAAGGTGGCGCGCGAAGCGTGACGGATGAGGCGTTTATTGCTTTCGTTCAACTCCTCATCCACCACTACGTGGTCCCCCTTCCCCACAGGAGAAGGCGTTTTTCAATACAATTTATACTTCAATCGCAGATTATCCGCGATCATCGCGATAAACTCCGAATTGGTGGGCTTTCCGCGATTATTTTGAATGGTATATCCAAAGTAGCTGTTAAGGGTATCTACGTCGCCTCTGTCCCACGCGACCTCGATGGCGTGGCGAATGGCACGCTCCACGCGAGATGTGGTGGTCTGGTATTTCTTTGCGACGCTGGGGTAGAGGACTTTCGTCACGCTGTTGATGATATCGCTATCCTGAATGGTCAAGAGAATGGCGGTACGCAGATACTGATAGCCCTTGATGTGCGCGGGAACGCCGATCTGGTGAATGATCTTGGTGACCTGCGTTTCGATGTCGGGCGTGTTGTTATCCACAGGCGCAGCGGGAGCTTGCGCCTTGCCGCGGTTGCTGTCGCGGACTTCAAGCAGGCGGCGTAGATGCTCGCAAAGACTGTTCATATCAAAGGGCTTCATCAAAAAGGAGTCGGCGCCCGCAGTGATCGCTTCGGTGATCATGGTTTGATTTGCCACGGGCGAAAACATCAAAAATACGGGTGCGCGCTCGGGTGAAAAATCAATACTTTTGGCACTGCGCAGCACACCGATGCCGTCAAGACGTGTCAGCATCATATCCAGCAACGCCGCGTCGTAGCGACCGTGGCGCAGCTTTTGCAGCGCCTCCTCGCCGTTGCTTGCCTCATCGACCAGGCGATAGCCCGCGCGCATCAGCGCCTCGCGCATGATCTGCCGCTGCCCGGCGCTCTCGTCAGCGATCAAAATTTTCTTGTTCAGATCCATCTTTTATGTCCTCCGCAAAATATGGTAATATTTGGTACATCTATATATTACCATATATTTCCAAAAATTACAAGTGTTTCCAACATAAAAAATGCGACAAAAAAAGGGCAACATGTTTGGTAAATATTACCAAGCGTTGCCTTTTTTTGATACCGTTCGACGAAATTTTGACCTTTATTGCGGATGATGCTGACAGGCGTGGGTGAAAAAGCCGTCAAGCGAAAGGGTATAACGCCCTTTTTCGTCGGTGGAAAAGCCAATGCGGCGCAGTAATGCGTCATCTGCACATTTGCCGTCGAAAAAGGCGATCTTGACGCCGCACAGATCAATAAAGTTCAGCGCCGCGCGTCCCATCACAAACATACAGTCGTCGGGATCGTCACCATTCGGTGTGGCAAGGTGATAAATGTGTCCGCCCTCGGTATTCATACCGAATTGACACATGCCCGCAAAGGCACCTTGCCCGTTATAAGCGCCGTAAGCCAGCAGCTCGGTGCGGTAGGGGATATGGCACAGCGCGCAAAGGCGCTCTTGCTCCGTTTTTGTTTGGATCGGTTTTACGGTGATCATGCGGGGACTCCTTTGTATCAGTTTGTTCCTTTTAGATATCGTACCTCTGCTTCGGTCAGATGGCGGTACTTTCCAACGGGCAGATCGCCCAAGGCGATGTTGCCGATGGCAACGCGCGTGAGTGAGGTGATGCGAAGCCCAAGGGATTCGCACATACGTCTGATCTGGCGGTTGCGTCCCTCGCGCAGCTCGACGGCAAGCAGCGTGCCGCCCGCGACCTTTCCGCGCAGGCGCACCCGTGCGGGGAGCGTGCGGTAACCGTCCAACACGAAGGGTTGGCATAACGCGGATATCTGCTCCGCGCTGACGGCGCCCTTAACAGCGACCAAATAATGCTTTGCAATCTCGTGACGGGGGTGCGTCAGGCGTTCGGTCAGCGCCCCGTCGTCGGTGAGCAGTAAAAGCCCGTCCGAATCCATATCCAGACGCCCGACGGGGTAGACGCGATAGGGCAGGTCCTGCACCAACGTTGCGACCGTTGGCCGCCCCTTTTCATCGGATAGGGTGGTGACAAAGCCACGGGGCTTATTTAATAAAATGTAATGACGTGGCGCGTTTTTGACGTATTTCAGCACCTTGCCGCGGTATTCCACAAGATCCCTTTCGGGGTCGATCTTGTCGCCGATCTGCGCGACGGTGCCGTTGACAAGCACGTGCCCTGCGCGGATCTCGTCCTCGGCGGCACGACGCGAGAGCACGCCGCAATCGGTGAAAAATTTTTGTAATCGGATTGGCTCCATTTTAACGTCCGCGCCACCTCTGGCGCGCTCACTTTCGAAATAGATTTTTGATACGATCCCATAGGGTTTGATCTGCCTTGGCGGCGGGGACGGCATTTGCTGTGACAAGAGGGATCTCTCCAAGCACCGTGTCACCCATGCGGTAAACAAGTCGTCCCTTTATCTCGTTCTCGCCAAAGCCGCCGAACAGGAAGCGTGGAGCTTCTACGGTGCAGTTGATCTCACCGTGCGTTGCGGGCAAGGTCAGACGAAGCGTACCCCTTGGTGTCAGCGTGACCTCGCCCAACGTGCCGCCCACAACGGGTAGTGTGAATGGGACGGGATCGGGGGCGAGGGCAACGTATTGCGAAAAGCCCCACTCGTAAAGTGCTGCGTGATCGCGCCAATCGTTTGGATCGTTTAAGGTGACGGCGATGAGCGTCAGTCCATCTCTGCCCGCGGCAGACACCAGACACCGTCCGCTTGTTTTGGTAAAGCCGGTTTTTACACCGATCGCACCGTCAAAGGTGCGTAGCAGCTTGTTATGATTGAGAAACAGACGGCTGGCGTCTGTACCCATCTGCGGTGCGGAATAACGCGCGGTCGCCACGATCTCGGCAAAGGTCTTGTTTTCCATCGCCGTGGCGGTGAGCAGTGCCAATTCCCGTGCCGTGGTATAGTGCGCCTCGTCCTGCAAGCCGTGCGGATTGCAGAAATGGGTGTCTTTTAGCCCCAACGCTGCGGTTTTTTCGTTCATAAGGACGGCAAAATCCTCGATACTGCCTGCCGTGTGAATGGCAAGTGCTGCCGCCGCGTCGTTCGCCGAGGATAGCATCAGGGCGTAAAGCAGGGTACGCACCTTGATCTGCTCGGCGGCGAACAGATAGATCGACGAGCCCTCAACTCCCACCGCCCTTTGGTCCACGGTG
>JAGAMJ010000091.1 GCA_017624795.1 Clostridia bacterium | reverse complement strand
TAATCCTCCTTGTCGTCCGTTCCCGCAGGAGCGGCATACAGCTTGTCAAGATGATAAAACTCCCTTGCTTCCCTATCAAACACGTGCACCATCACGGTGCCGTAGTCCACCACCATCCAATCGCGTTTGTCGCCGCCGTCGGTGTGCAGGGGCTGCACGCCACGCTGCCCAAGACGGTATTCGACCTCGCCCGCAAGCGCGCGTACGTGCGTGCTTGACGTGGCACTGGCAAGCACCAGACAGTCGGTGATATCGCTTCTGCCAACAACGGGGATCACGGCAATATCACGGCCTCGCTTGGCGTCCAGCACGAAGCGGATCGCCTCGGCAAGCTCCTCGGGGCTTGCATCGGCAAGAGATGCGAGAGTTTCCCAATTTTCAAAGGTTACGTCTTCCATTTTGTTTCCTTTCGTCAGATCCTCGTATGCGGCAAGGCTGTCAAGGCAGATGGCACCGCCTCTTGCTTGCAGCTTGGGAATCAGATTTTCATAAGATAAGCGCAACACGTCGCGCAAATGGCGCAAACGGGCTTTTGTATCCATTTTTTCGGGTACGGGGTCGAAAAACGCGTACCGCAACGTGATGCAATCTGCGAAATCCCGCCCTTCCTCGATGATATCGGCAAGATATAGCAGCGCCTCGCACAGCGTCATCCCTCCCCTTCCCGTCGTGTGCCAGCGCACTGCCGAGAGCAGCTCCGCGTCAGCAAATTCGGGATAGCGTATTGGAATGATCAGCGCCGCGGTCATACCGTGCCAGACATTTGGCGACGCTTGCTCATCGGGGCGAAGCGTGACACCGTGATCGGCGAAAACACGCAGCTGCTCTGCGTCGGTGAGCTCTTTTGTCACGTCGTGCAGCAACGCCGCCGCCCGCAGCAGCATCTCCTTTTCGGGGCAGTAGAGTGCGGCAAGCCGCGCCGCCATTTCCTCCACGCCCAAGGTATGCTTCATACGGTAAGGGGACAATTGCTTTGCCACGTCAGCCCGAAGGGCTATCAGCTTTTCTTCGGTCATACACACCTCAACGGTAAAGCCCGTTTGACTTGATATAGTCCGCGACGGGGGTGGGCACAAGATCGGAGATCCCCTCACCGCTTTTCACACGGTCGCGGATCTCGGTCGACGAAAGTTCGATCACGTCACCCATAAGCCGCCGCACGATCCTGCCGTACTTTTCTTGATAGAGCTGATTTTTTGCCACGATCTGCCCCTCTAAGATAGGATCGTGCTCGCGGCGGATATAGACGGGATAGCAAAGGCGAAAGATCTCGTCGGGCGAGCGCCAGCTGTCAAGCGTCAGCATCATATCGGTTCCCATGAGCAAAAAGAGCCGCCGATCCTCGCCCGAAAGCGCGCGAAGCGTATCCACGGTAAAGCTTTTTCCGCCCCGTGCGATCTCCATATCGCACACGATCACCTTCTCCATTCCGCCAAATGCCAGCTCGCACATGGCAAGGCGGTGGGCGGGATCGTCGGCCTCGTCGATCTGCTTATGGGGGGGAATGCCCGCGGGGATTACGTAAAGCAGATCAAGCTCCATTTGGCGGATAAACGCCTCGGCTGCCGCCACGTGTCCTCGATGAACGGGGGCAAACGTGCCGCCGTAAATGCCAATGCGCATGATGCCGTTCAGCATAGCTCGATCTTCTTCTTTGTTTTGGACTCGCGGTACAAAATGCACTTGGTGCCGATCACCGCCACGACCTCGGCATCGGTCGCCGCGGCAAGCTCCTCTGCTGCCTCACGCACGGTGAGATCACAATTTTCAAGCACGCGCATCTTGATCAGCTCTCTTGCCTCCAATGCATCGGAAACGGTGGCGATCAGCTTTTCACCGATGCCGCCCTTGCCGATCTGCATAATGGTATCCATTTGAGATGCCATAGAGCGCAGCTGCGCCCGTTGTTTGCTAGTTAGCATAATTTTTTCTCTTTCGTATCAATAATTGTCTTCCACAAGACCGTAGCGTCTTGCGATACGCGCGGCAAGCTGCCGCACAGCGGCGCCGCGGTGGCTGATGGCATTTTTCTCGTCGGCGGTCATTTCCGCCATCGTCTTGCCCATCGGATCATACCAAAAAAGCGGATCGTAGCCAAAGCCGCCCTTCCCTCTCGGGGTGATCAGGATCTCACCCTCGACAGCGCCCGTTGCACGAATGGGGGCAGTCCCTTCGGGGAACGCCATAGCAAGCGAACAAATGAACGCCGCGCGGCGATCGGCAACGCCCGTCAGCTTTTGCAAAAGCAGCGCGTTGTTTGCCGCGTCGTTGCCGTGCTCACCCGCGTAGCGCGCCGAATAGATGCCCGGCTCCATATCAAGCGCGGGCACCACAAGCCCCGAATCGTCGCCAATACCGGGGTAACCCGATCTTGCCGCCGCCTGTGCCTTGATCATCGCGTTTTCCTCAAACGTTTTGCCGTTTTCCTCGATCTCGTCGGTGATGCCGACGTCGTCAAGGGATCTCAGCTCGATCACGTCACCAAGGTACTGCGTAAGCAGGCGTTGCAGCTCGGCGACCTTGCCCCGATTGCGAGATGCCAATACAACTGTTATCTTATTCATATTCATTCAAACAGCGCGGCGACAAAATCCTCCGCGTCAAACTCCTGCATATCGTCGATCTGCTCGCCAACGCCCACAAACTTAACGGGCAGTCCCAGCTCACGGCGGATCGACAGCACGATGCCGCCCTTGGCGGTTCCGTCAAGCTTGTTGAGCACAAGCCCCGTGATCTGTGCCGCGTGACTGAACTCCTTGGCCTGCATAATGGCGTTCTGCCCCGTGGTCGCGTCCAGCACGAGCAGATTTTCGCGCGTTGCCTCTGGCAGCTCGCGCGAGATCACACGGTTGATCTTGGCAAGCTCGTCCATCAAATTCTTTTTGTTGTGCAAGCGTCCCGCCGTGTCGATGATCAACACGTCCGCCTCTTTTTTCTTGGTATACTGAATGGCGTCGAACACGACTGCCGCGGGATCTGAGCCTTCGTTTTGATGGATCAGATCCACGCCCGCGCGGTCGCACCAAACGGCAAGCTGATCGATAGCTGCGGCACGGAAGGTATCGGCTGCTGCGACCACGACCTTTTTGCCCGCCTTTTTGAGCCGCTTTGAGATCTTGCCGATCGAGGTGGTCTTGCCCGCCCCGTTCACGCCGATCACAAAGATCACCGAAGGGGTGGTATCCAGACAAAGCGCCTCGCCCGTGCCGATCAGGTCGGCGACGATGATTTTAAGCGTTTCCTTGATCTGATCGGGCTCTTTGAGGCGCCCTTCCTTGATCTCGTCACGCAAGCGATCGAGGATTTCCTCTGTGGTGTTCACGCCGACGTCCGCGGTGATCAGAAGTTCCTCTAATTCTTCCAGCAGATCCTCGTCCACCTTGACAAAATGCTTTAATAGTGCGTCAATGCGACCGAAGATCGCGTTTTTTGTTTTGGCAAGTCCTTCGCGTAATTTAGCTAAAAATCCCATTCCAATCGTCCCCTTCCTGTTTACCGCGGATCGAAGCCACGTCAAGCGACAGCACCTTGGAAATGCCGCGCTCGGGCATAGTAACGCCATACAAACGGTTTGCTGCCTCCATCGTGCCACGGCGGTGCGTGATCAGAATGAACTGCGTTTCCATCGCATAGCGCTTGATGTATGCGGCAAAGCGCGCCACGTTGACCTCGTCCAGCGCCGCCTCGATCTCGTCAAGAATGAAGAAGGGCGTCGGAT
>JAGAMJ010000090.1 GCA_017624795.1 Clostridia bacterium | reverse complement strand
GGTAGAGGAAAATGTCATCACCTATTTGAAGCAATCGGGGGTTCCCGCGGTGCTTGCGCTGAACAAGACCGATCTGTATAACGCGACCGAGATCGCGGAATGTATCAAAACCTATGCCGCGCTGCACGATTTTGCCGCCGTAGTGCCGATCTGCGCCAAGAACGGCAAGCTTGTGGACGCGCTGCTTTCCGAGTGCGAAAACCTGCTTTCCGAATCGCCCTTTTTCTTCCCGGAGGAGATGATCACCGATCAGCCCGAGCGTCAGATGGCGGCGGAGATCATTCGTGAAAAGCTGCTGCGCACGCTCAACAAAGAGATCCCCCACGGTGTAGCTGTGGTGATCGAGGAGTTCAAGGACGAGGATACGCTGATCCGTATCCGTGCCGAGATCTTTTGCGAAAAAGCATCTCACAAGGGCATCATCGTCGGCAAGAACGGTGCCGAGCTCAAACGGGTGGGAAGCTACGCGCGCGAGGATCTGGAAAAGCTGTTTGGTACCAAGGTTTACCTTAATCTGTGGGTAAAGGTCAAGGAAAATTGGCGGGATAGCCGCGCGGCGGTCGGTAACTTCGGTTACCGCGAGGAAAAGTGACCGTGCAGCATTTCAGTGCCGATTCGCTGATCCTGCGCGCCGTTGATCGGGGCGACAACGACAAGCTCTTGACCGTTCTCACAGCTGATTACGGACGCTTTTATGCGATCTTAAAGGGCGCACATTCCATGCGTCGCCGCGAAGCGGCGGCGAGCGAGCCCTTTACGTGGAGCAACGTGGAATATTACGAAAAGGGCGGCGTCAAATGGATCAAAAGCGCCAACGCGATCGAAACCTTTCCCGGCTTCCGTTACGATATGGAAAAGCTGTTCCTTGCCGCTTATTTTTGTGAGGTGGCGGCGGAGCTTTCCGACGAGCGTCAGCCGGCAGGCGAGATCCTGCCACTCACCCTGAACGCGCTCCACATGCTACATATGGGAAAAGGTGAAAACAGGCAGATTAAGGGCGCGTTCGAGGTGCGGGCTGCCTGTATTGGCGGCTTCACCCCCGAGCTGCACGTCTGCCGTCACTGTCACGGCACCGTGTCGGGGAACGGGTATCTTGACGTGATGAACGGCGCCTTTGTTTGTGCGGGCTGCCTTCAAAAAAAGGAGGCACTGTGCCCCTTACCCGAGGTGGACGAGCTTGGCGGCCGCACCGTCCTTTGCCCCCTTTCTCACGGCAGCGCCACGGCGCTTCGTTACGTAACTGAGGCAGAGCCCAAGCGCCTGTTTTCCTTCCGCATCACCGACCAAAGAGAGCAAGAGGAGTTTTCCCGTGCTGCCGAGTGCTATCTGCTGCACCATCTGGAACGGGGCTTTCAAAGCTTGGAAAATCTGAAAAAGCTGGAAGCGATGACGAAAAAGAAGTAACGGTATCAAAAAACCGTGTAAATTTGCTTGCGAGGGATCATGAAGATCGATATCAAAACACAAAAGAAATTAGAGTTTGACGAAATCAGAGGGCTCCTTGCCGCCTGCGCGCCTACCGCGGGGGCGCGGGAGCTTGCTTTGGCGTTGCTTCCCGACGATGATGAGGATACCGTGAAGTGGCGGCTTACCCGCACGGGTGATGCCTGCCACTTGCTTTCGGATAAGGGTATGCCGTCCTTTGGCTCGGTGACCGATATTTCCGAAACGCTGGATCGCGCGGGCAAGGGCGCGACGCTTTCCACAAGAGAGCTTTTGGACGTGGGCAACATTCTTCGCACCGCGCGCGGCTTGCTTGATTATATTCGTGTCAACCGCCGCTTTGAAACCGTGCTGGACGAGATCTTTGAGCGCCTTTTACCCGACCGCAAGCTGGAGGATCGCATCTATCGCGCCATCATCGCCGAGGACGTGATTGCCGATGAGGCAAGCCCCGCGCTTTCCGATATCCGTCGCAAGATCCGTCAGACCAACAATAAGATCAAGGAAACGTTGCAGCATTATATCACAAGCAGTACCTATTCCAAGGCGTTGCAGGAAAATATCGTGACTATGCGAAACGGGCGTTACGTTGTGCCCGTGCGTGTGGAAAGCAAAAACGAGATCAAGGGCTTGATCCACGATACCTCCTCGTCGGGTGCCACCATTTTTGTGGAGCCGATGGCGGTGGTGGACGCCAACAACGAGCTCCGTATGTTGGAAGCAAAGGAGCAGCACGAGATCGACCGAGTGCTTGCCGAGCTGTCGGCTTTGGTCGCCGCACAGGGAAGCGCTCTTGCGCTCAATTATCAAAATATCACCGAGCTTGCCTTCGTATTCAGCTGCGGAAAGCTGGCGGAGAGCATGAATGCCACGGCGCCCTCGATTTGTACCGAGCGCCGCTTGAAATTGCTTAACGCCCGTCACCCCCTGATCGATAAGGACCGTGTTGTACCCATTACCGTGTCGCTTGGCGGCGCGTGGGATACGCTCATCATCACAGGCCCCAATACGGGCGGTAAGACCGTGACCTTGAAGACGCTGGGGCTCTTTTCGCTCATGGCACAGTCGGGACTTTTCATTCCCGCGGACGACGGCTCGGAGCTGTGCCTGTTTGATCGCATATTGGTGGATCTTGGCGACGAGCAGAGCATCGAGCAGTCGCTTTCCACCTTCTCCTCACACATGGTGCATATCGTTTCGATGGTGAATGATCTCTCGCCGAAGGCGCTTGTCCTGTTTGACGAGCTGGGGGCGGGGACCGACCCCGTAGAGGGTGCGGCACTTGCGGTCGCCATCGTTTGTGAGGTGCGCCGCTCGGGCGCACTGTCGGCTCTGACCACGCACTATGCGGAGCTGAAAGCGTATGCGCTTGAAACCGAGGGAGTGCAGAACGCCTCTTGTGAATTTGATGTGGCGACCTTGCGCCCCACCTATAAGCTGGTCATCGGTACACCGGGCAAATCCAACGCTTTTGCCATTTCCGAAAAGCTGGGGCTGCCGTCAAGGGTGGTGGAGGATGCGAAGGCGCTGATCAGCGGGGAGAACCGCCGCTTTGAAGCGGTGATCGAAAAGCTGGAGGAGGCGCGTATCGCCATGGAACGCGACCGCACCGAGGCGGCGAAGCTGCGCGCTGAGTATGAAGCAAAGCTTTCTGACGCTAAAAAAATAAACGACCGCACAAAGGAGCAAGCCGATAAGCTCTTGAACGACGCGCAAAGCAAGGCAACCGCCTTGGTGGAAAGCGCCCGCGCTTCCAGCGAGTTTGTGTTTGGACAATTGGAGCAGGTGCGCCGTGAACGGGAATCCGAGCGCTTGGGTGAGCATCTGGACGCGACGCGCCGCGCCGTGCGCGCACATTTGCGAGAAAACGAAAGCCGCTTCAATCCCGTTGAGGAACGCAAAAACGACACCTATCAGCTTCCGCGTCCGCTCCGCAAGGGCGATGAGGTCTACCTTGTGGATATCGACAAAAAAGGCGTGCTTGTATCGGACCCCGATCACAGTGGCAACGTTATGGTGCAGGCGGGCATCATTCGTACCAAATCAAAAGTTTCGAATTTGCGCCTCATTGAGGGGGAAAGCACCGTCAAAAGCGGCGAGAAAAAGACGTCGGTGCGCGATTTTCGCGCCACCGTATCCCGTGATTTTCGCGACGAGATCGATCTGCGCGGCAAAACGGGCGACGAGGCGTGGTTTATGGTGGACAAATATCTTGACACGGCGATCCTTGCGGGTTTTCATACCGTTCGGCTCATTCACGGAAAGGGAACGGGCGCGCTGCGTGTCGCTTTGTGGAAATATTTGAAGGCAGACCGCCGCATTGCTACCTTCCGTATCGGTCAGTACGGCGAAGGGGACGGCGGCGTCACGGTCGTGGAGCTTAAATGATCTGCTTTTGCGATGAATGACGCTTGAAACCGTCAAATCTCGCAAAATGCGCAGGGATTTGGTTAAAAAATTGTGAAAAAAACAGAATTTCGACAAAAGAAGAAAAATTCCTGAAAAAGCACTTTTCAAAAAGTGTTTATTATGTTATAATAAATTACGTATAAAAGGGAGCTCTTTCCCATTCAATATCATTACTACCAACGCACAAAGGAGAAAAACATGAAGGACGCACTTTACGGAGATCTCAGTGTTATCGGTATGTCTGGCTCGGAGCAATTTACGCTTCAGGTTGACAGCTATCTCAAAGAATGGCGACGCCATGGCGGCGAGGAAACCTTTTTGGTGGACGTGACCTGCCCCCGCTTTGGTACGGGTGAGGCAAAGGCATCGTTGCATCAGTCCCTGCGCGGACACGATGTCTATATTTATTGTGATCCGTTCAATTACAGCGTGACGTACAAAATGTACGGTCAGACCGTTCCGATGAGCCCCGATGACCATTTTGCCGATCTCAAGCGTGTAATCGCCGCGATTGCGGGTAAGGCACGCCGTGTGTCTGTCATTATGCCCATGCTTTACGAGGGACGTCAGCACAAGCGTTCCAGCCGCGAATCGCTTGACTGCGCGCTGATGCTGCAAGAGTTGGAGGCGATGGGCGTCAAGAACATCATCACCTTCGACGCGCACGACCCCCGTGTGCAAAACGCCATTCCGCTTTGCGGATTTGACGACGTGCGCCCCACATATCAGATGATCAAGGCGCTGTTGCGCCGTTTCCCCGATATCTCGGTGGACAAGGACGATCTGATGATCATCTCTCCCGATGAGGGCGCGATGGGACGTTGCATGTATTTCTCCTCGGTGATGGGCATTGATATCGGTATGTTCTACAAGCGCCGCAATTATGCCAAGGTCGTCAACGGCAGAAACCCCATCGAGGCGCATGAGTATCTGGGCAGAGATCTGACGGGTAAGGACGTGATCATCGTTGACGATATGATCGCTTCGGGTGACTCGTTGCTTGACGTTGCCCTTCAACTCAAAGAAAAGGGCGCAAAGCGTATCTTTGCGTTTGCGACCTTCGGACTTTTCACCGACGGGCTTGATAAGTTTGATAAGGCGTATAAGGAGGGTATCTTCACCCGCATCTTCACCACAAACTTCGTGCATCGCACCCCCGAGCTGCTCGCCAAAGAGTGGTACGTAGAGGTCAATATGTGCAAGTACGTGGCATACATCATCGACACACTCAATCACGATGAAACGATCAGCACTCTGCTGGATCCCGTTAAGAGGATCCACAACCTGCTTGACAAGCACAAGAAAATGCAGGGCGGTCAGATTAAGATCGATTTCCCGGGCGAGAAGAAGTGATCGATCATGACAGCAGTGGACCGTTCGCCCGATCGGGGGGAGCGGTCCTAACTGTATAGCGAAAAGGAGAACCAATGAGTAAGCAAAAAGAGAAAAGCTGTCCTGTTCGGAAAACCTCGATCGGCGGTCAGGCGCTGATGGAGGGGATCATGATGCGTGGACCGAGTAAAAGCGCTATGGCGGTGCGTCGCCCCAATGGCGAGATCTTTTTTGAGGAAGAGGAAATACAAAAGAAAAAGCGTCCCGCCTGTTGCCGTTGGCCCATCATTCGTGGCGTATTTGGCTTTGTTGATTCTATGGTTATGGGCTATAAATATCTGATGCGATCGGCAGAGATCGCGAT
>JAGAMJ010000089.1 GCA_017624795.1 Clostridia bacterium | reverse complement strand
GTATCGGAAAGCTTGTAGTCGCGCAGCGACACACGATCGGAGGAATTCCCCTCCACCGTGTAGACGCGTCCGCCCTTCACGTAGCGCACCAGCCCCACGTGGTCCGAGGCGCGCGTCACCCCCGACGAACGGAAAAAGATGAGGTCGCCCACTTTCGGGGTATATCCCGACGCGCGGGTGCTGTATTGCCCAAGCGATTGCAAACGCTCGACCCAAAGGGTGCAGCTGGCAAACAGTCCGCCCGCGGCGCTCTGCGCCTCGGCTTGCTCCAAGCACCAGGAAACGAAGGTGGCGCACCACGCATAGCCGTACGTGCCGCCGATCTGCCCGAAGGCATAATTGTATTCGGTATAGTTGCGGCTGCCGCCTCTGTTTTCGCCGTCAAAATCGGCGGTGCTGTTGCCCTCGTGATAATCGAGCTGCGACATCGCCACCGCCACCGCGTCAAAGGCGCGATCGCCTGTGCGGGGCAGCTTCAACAGATTTTCGTGATATGTAGACGAAAGATAGCTTCCGGTGATCGGGTAAGCGGGGGTCAGTGCCGCCGCAGGCAGCGCGGCGACCAAAAACAGGGTAAGCGATAGCAAAAGACCGATCCACCGAAGTTTGTGCGTGCGCTTCATAAGGCACCTCCCTTGATGGATTTTGCGTGGCAGAAAGGCGCTTCCTTTCCTGCCATCGGCTACATTATAACACAAAATGTGCCATAACGGGGCTGGTAATTTGTGGTTTGCGCCACGCGACGCTGCCCTCCCGCCGCGGCGCGGCAGCTCCCTTCGGCGATATTCACACAGAATTCATTTGACTTTTCGGCGGTTTTGTTATACAATAATTTTATACATCGTGCGATCGGTAAAGCAAAGCACCGCTTTCTCGGTCACGCGCGACATCAACAAGGAGAAACACATGGGAAGACCAAGAAGAAGCTATGCCCTTTGGCTGACGGGACACGCCGTGCGCTTTGTTTTGTGGCTGCTGGTCACCGCGGTGTGCGCCGCGATGCTCTGGCGCGTGTTCCTTTCGAATATTCCGCCCGCAGAAATGAAGCGCCTTTCCCCCAACAAAGCGCTTGCCGAGGCATATGAAGCGCACGGCGAGGAGCTGACGCTTTATACGCAAAAGCAGGCATCGGTCACCAAGGGTGAGCACAATTACGGCTATTTTGGTGTGACGCGCTGCGTCTTTGTTCCCGAAGCCGAGCAGATACAGCTGACCTTCCGCTATAACAACAGCACGTTGAAGCGCGTCAAGGAGGACTTTGCCCTTGCCGAGGTGCCCGAACGCGGCGTCAAGATCTTTGACGTCACCGTCGTGAAGGTCACCGACACCACGCCCGACGACGCAAGCGACAACGTGGACGGCAGCCCGAACCTCAAAAAAGAGCGCATTTCCCCTTCAAGCCATCAGATCGACACCACAGGACTTTACACCTACATTCTTTACACCTTTGACGGCGTTGTTATGACCGACGATACCATCACCGCCTACCTGGACATTTATTACGAGGGCGGCATCGACTATAATAAGGACGCCTACGGCACGTTGCGGCTCTATCACGTGCAGGACCCCAAGCTCCCCGTGGAGCTTTCGGGAAAAGAGAGAAAGGCCCTGAAAAATACGATTTTTTGTGAGGAGTAAGCTATGTACGACTATCAACCCCCACGTCAAAATGCCATCGCCCGCCTGCTGACGGTCGCGCTGTTCGCCATTTCCGCGGCTTGCTTCGTGCTCTCGTCCTTTTTGCCAAAGCTCGCCGTGATCCCGCAGGCGGTGGGGCTTGTCCTGCTGGTCCCCGCCATTCAACTGACCACCCGCTACGTGGTGACCAGATACCTGTATCGCCTTTGCCCTTACGAGGACGGCAACGTCGATCTTGAAATTTACGCCTATCGCGGCGGCGCGCGTATGCAGCTGGTCTGCCGCATCGGGCTGGAAGAGATCACCGCCGCAGCACCCCTTTCGGCAGAGAACGCCAAGCCGCCCAAGGGACTGCGCCGCTACAATTACTGCCCCGATATGCGTCCGCAAAGCGCGACGGTGCTTTCGATCACCAACCGCGACGGCGATTGCGAGATCATTTTCTGCCCCGATGAAAAGCTGACCGCGCTGCTGCAACAAAAAAGCGCCGCGGCAGATCAGCAGCCGCCGTCCGACGCCCCCGAAAAAGCCGAGTGAGATCGGTTTGACCGTGCAAACGGCAGGAGCGAGCCCCTGCCCTAACAAACTTTTTTCACTGTTACTGATCCTAAAAAAGCGCTTGCGTCGCTGTGCGACGCAAGCGCTTTTGTGTTACATAAAGGGGCGATAGGCGCTATAAGCCGACGGAACGGCAACCTCGCCGTCGATCTCGTCGCGCGGCGCAAAAAAGAGCCCCGTGTCAAGATTTTTGCATACCGTTTCGGCGTTTTTGCCGTCAAGAATGACCTCAAAGCCCGTCATATGCCACTCAATATGGGTGAAAATATGCTTGGCTTCGCCCAAGGGCGCGATCCGCAAAGGAAAGATGCCAACAGACGCGAGCAGCTCCGCCACGCCCGAAGCGTCAAGCGTATCGGGGACGGAAAAGGGCTCGAAAAGCCCTGCGAGCAAGCCCTTGTCGGGGCGCTTTCGCAGCGCGACCGTGTCCCCACACCGCAAGATCAGGACCGTTCGTTTTTCCACCCTGCGTGGGGCGGGCTTTTTGCGAACGGGCAGGCGCTGCTGCGCGCCGAGCTCACGCGCCTTGCAATCGGCAAAAAGAGGGCATTTCTCGCACCGTGGTGCCCCGTTTGGCAAGCAAACGGTCGCGCCAAGCTCGATCATAGCTTGATTGAAGATCGCCGCCTGCTCCTTTGGCTGTGCCGCCGCCACCGCCGCCGTCAGTATCTTTTTGGAGGCGGGCGCTAAAATATCCTGTTCGAACGCGGTAAGGCGTGCCGCGACACGCAGCACGTTGCCGT
>JAGAMJ010000088.1 GCA_017624795.1 Clostridia bacterium | reverse complement strand
GGTAGAGGTATTCAATCTGTTTGCGGGTATGACGGCGCTGATCCTTGGTATCATGCTGCTGTTTTCCGACGCATCGCTTGGCTATGCGCTTTCCAAGGGCTTGTTCTTTGAAAAGATCCTGATCGGGGTGTTTGGTGTATCTGACGATGCACTCAATGACGTGCCCCAGCTTGGAGCGCAGGGACACGTGATCGCGATCCCCTTGGGTATGCTCGTGGGTGCCGTCAGCGCACTGACCTCGCCCGTATATATGCTTGCGGGCTCGCTTGCCTTTTTACTGTTCGTGCTGGTGCTTGCGGTCCCCGAAGCGGGGGTAATGCTGTTGATCCTTTCGGTGCCCTTTATCGGCTTTTTGCCGCATAGCGTCTATTGGCTGCTTCTGCTTGCCGCGGTACCGCTTGTGGCTTATTTGGGCAAGCTTTTGCGCGGAAATCGGGCATTCCATATGGAAATACAGGATCTGCCCGTTTTGCTCATGATGATCCTATTTATCCTTTCGGGCTTTTCCGTCGCGGGGCGGGGGGCGTTCCAAGGCGCGCTTTTCTCGGCGCTGCTTGTGGCAACCTATTTCCTTGTGGTTAACGTGATCGCAAATCCCCGTTGGATGGATCGCTGCCGCGTGGCGCTGATCGTTTCCGCCACCGCGGCGTCCCTGCTTGGGATCGTTCAGTTCATTTATGCGGCAGCCCTGACTGCCGTGGGTGCTTCAATGCCCGCCCTTGGCGGATATGTGCGCGCGGGCTTTGCCGACCATACCACCTTTGCTTACTTTTTGGTGCTTGCTTTCCCGTTTACACTTTCCGCCTTTGCAAGCTCAAAAAAACAATATCGCTTACCTGCGGGCTTTGCGATGATCACCGTCATCGCGGCGTCGGTCTTAACGTGGGTGCAAAGCACTTGGATCGCCACTTTGTTGATGCTGATCGCATTTTTGCTGCTGCACACCAAAAATGCGCTTCCGTTCGTGTTGATCGGCAGCGCCTTGATGCCGATCGTGATCGCGGTCCTGCCCGACCGTGCGCGCAAAGCGTTTCTTTCGATGCTACGCACAGATTCCGGCGTCGCCATCGCGCGCAATAGCGGCGCGGGGCGGTTGGCGGCAGAGGTCTTTTTTGAAAAGGGAAGCGGCATTTTCTCGCGTGGCGCAGGGTTTTCCCGCCTTTTGTTCGGGCTTGCCAACGGCGGCATTGAGCAATTTTGCCAGCTCTATACCTCAACCGCCCCCTCGCTTGTATCGCATTCGCTCAACTTTTGGCTGTATCGCTTGTTGGAGGGCGGCGTGCTTGGCGTTCTTGTGCCCGCTGCGTTTTTCTTCCTGCTTTATCAAAACTGCTTCTCGCTGTTGCGAAGCACGGCGGATAAAAACGACCGTTTTTGCGCGATCACAGGTATCGTTATGGTGACGGGCGTGCTGATCCTCAGCATTTTCCGTTACGCATGGTACGATCCTGCCGCGTTATTGATGTTTTTCGTGGTTGCAGCCCTGATAGCGGCAGATGCGCGCTGCGTGCGTGCCAAGTCGCCGCATCAAGAAAAGCACACCGCGCTTGATAGAAGCGCCTTTGAAATGGAATACTACGGAAGCGTGCGATAACGCCTTCCTCTTGCCTAAAAAGGAGGTAAATCATGAACCGTGAAAGATCCGATGCACCAAAGCTTGAAAAAGAAGAGCGCACCCGTCGTTTTGAAACGACCTCACCCGGTAAGGATCCCAAAAAGGACAGCAACCGCCGTTGGCTTTTCCTGGTGGTGGACGTTGTGTTGCTTGCCGCCATTGTTGCGGCGATCGTCTTTTTGGTTTCTTTGCTGACGCCATTTTCTATCTTTGATACCGACAGCGCGGTAGAGCGTTCCATCACTTATACCGTTGAGATCGCGGGCGTTGACCGTGATTCGCTTGCTGCTTTGAAGGTCGGGGATACCGTTACCGATCAACAAACAGGCGCGGTGATCGGCGTTGTGACAGCAGTCAGCAGCCGCCCGTATGAGGTCTACACCGATATTCCCACCGATGAAAAGGACGATGTACTGAACAGCTACGTCGTGACCAAGACCACCTATCCCGAAGAATTCAATACCGTGACCGTAACGCTTTCCGTGGCAGCTGATTATCAATCGGGTATCGGCTACTCTGTGGAGGATTGCCGTATTGCGGTTGGACGCACGTACGATCTGCGCTTTGCGGGATATGCCGGCAACGGTGTGTGCGTTGAGCTTCACGCGGAGTAAGGAGGGGGATCAGATGAAAAGCACCGAAAAAAAGAATATATTTTCCCGTATCCGTTTCAACGTGGTGGATGCCGTACTGATCCTGCTTGCGATCCTGGCGATCGTTGGTGTCTGGCAAAGAAAAAATCTGCAACGATTGTTCGATTCGGGCGAAGCGTTGGAATCCTATACGGTGACCTTTGAGATCAAGAAAATACGCAGCACCACCGCGGATCTGCTGGAAAAGGGAACCGAGTTTTATTTGCAGGACCAAAATACCCGTGTATCGCTTGGCACGCTTGCCGAGCAGGTGTCGACCTCGGCAGCGACCGTTTATTTACAGGATAAGGACGGAAATACCGTCAAGGCGGTGTATCCACAAGATAATTTTGAATACCTGCTTGATGCGGGCGGCATGTTGAATTGTCGCGGTATCGAGCATGACGGCGTGTTCCTTTTGGAGGGGAAAACGTATCTGGCGGTCAACCAGGTCGTGGCGGCATATACCGAAACGGCTGACTTTGAAATCCGTATCACAAGCATTCAAAAAGTGGCATGATTTTGGCTAATTTTCACAGATAATGCGCTTTCGCCTGTCTAAAATACCAAAAAAATGCCCATTGATTTTCTTTGCCGAATTTGTTATACTATTCTTACTAACCAGTTTTGACCGTGCCATTTTTGCCGGGAAAACAAAAAGAAACGGAGCATTAGACTTATGATTTCTCGTGAAGTGACCATTACGAATACGATCGGGCTGCATGCTCGGCCTGCAACCTTCTTTATTCAGAAGGCGAACGCGTATAAGTGCTCGGTATGGGTCGAAAAGGAAGATCGAAAGGTCAATGCCAAAAGTCTTTTGGGTGTGCTTTCCCTTGGGATCGCACAGGGAATGACCATTAAGCTGATCGCCGATGGCTCCGATGAAAACGAGGCATTGGACGGACTTCAAGCACTGATCAACACCGGTTTTCAGGACTAATCAAACGGTTTACCGTGAATTTGGGGCGCCTTTGTGAAAGGCGCCCTTTTTTGGGGGAGGTGAGATCTTGC
>JAGAMJ010000087.1 GCA_017624795.1 Clostridia bacterium | reverse complement strand
TAACGTTTTACCTCTTTATATAGATTTGAATAGACTAAAAAACACACCCCGACACATAGCTGTGTCGGGGTGTGGAAAGATCCGCACGGTTCCACCCGAGCTTTTTACTTTGATCGGTATGCACTTAAACAGCGGGGTGGTATCCCTGCGCCGCCCGGAAGAACTTGCACCAACCGTTCTCTCTCTTTACCAAAGGCACTGCGCGAAACATGTCCCTGCCATACCATGAGGTCAGATCATTCTTTTTTTGGCGTTATACTCGCTTTTGGGATTGACGAAATTACGCCATTCCAGATCGCCGCGCTCCAAGGCAGTGATCAAGACCTCCGCTGTGGCAATATTGGTCGCCACGGGAATGTTATAACGGTCACAGGTGAGCAGCAGCTCCTGCTCCTCCTCGTTCAGGGCGCGATCGGAGCGGGTGTCGCGAAAACAAAGCAAAATATCGATCTCGTCATAGGCAACGCGGGTGGTGATCTGCTGCTCGCCGCCCTGCTCACCCGTCAGCAACCGCTCGATATTGAGTCCTGTCGCCTCGGAAATATACTTTGCTGTAATGCTGGTGGCGCAAAGATTATGCTTACTCAAAATCCCGCAATAAGCGATACAGAACTGTGTCATCAGCTCTTTTTTCGTATCCGCCGCAATAATGGCGATCTCCATTCCGCACACCCACTTTCTTTTTAATAGATAC
The DNA here is from genome assembly GCA_017624795.1 of Clostridia bacterium. GTDB lineage: Bacteria > Bacillota > Clostridia > Oscillospirales > CAG-272 > Firm-07. The sequence goes on along the minus strand of JAGAMJ010000087.1, from coordinate 4,586 downwards.
GGCTCGAAGGTCCGTTTTTTATATTATATCATATTGTATCCAAATATGTCAATGCAATTTTATCTTTTTTGCAAAAAATCGCCCCTCCGAAACGGAAGGGCGATTTGATCGGTTTGATTCGGATTATTCAGCGCTCTCCTCAGCGACCTCTGCCTCGGTGCTCTCACCCTCGGCAGCTTCCTCGGGCATTGCAGCTTCAGCAGCGGCAACCTCCTCCAAAAGTGCACGAATGGAAAGACTGACCTTCTGCTTGTCGTTGTCGATCTCAATGATCTTGGCGTCAACGCTCTGGCCGATCTCCAACACGTCAGCGGGCTTGCCGATGCGCGTCATGGCGATCTGGGAGATGTGGATCAGGCCGTCAACACCGTCAACGATCTCGGCAAATGCACCGAAGGGCATCATGCTGACGATCTTAACGGGAACAACGTCACCAACCTGATACTGGTTCGTGAAAATGAACCAGGGGTTGCTTTCCTCGGTCTTGTAGCCAAGGGAAATGCGTCTTTTTTCCTTGTCAAAGGACTTGACGAACACGGTGATCACGTCACCCACGGAAACGACCTCTGCGGGGGACTTGATGTGCTTCCAGGAAAGCTCGGTGGTGTGGACCATACCGTCCACGCCGCCAAGGTCGATGAACGCACCGTAAGAGGTCATGCTCTTGACGGCACCGGTATAGGTCTTACCCTCCTCGATGGCAGCCCAGAACTCCTCTTCCTTTGCGCGGCGCTCGTCACGAAGCACAGCGCGGATCGAGCCGATCGCCTTGTTGCCGGGCATCTTGGTCTCGATGATCTTGAACTTGACGGTCGTACCCTTCAGGGGGGCAAGATCGCCGTCCTTCGGCACGCCCGACTGGGAAGCGGGAATGAACACGCGGTTGCCAAGCACGAAAACGGTCAAGCCGCCCTTCACGACGTCGGATACGGGAGCTTCCAGAACGGTGCCCTCCTCCTTCGCCTCAACGATCTTCTGCCAGTTCTTACCGGAATCCACGCGGCGCTTGTCAAGCTCAGCAACACCCTCGATATCGCTGACGCGAACGACCTTCGCCTCTACCATGTCGCCGACCTTGAATGTTTCGGTCAGCTTTACAGAAGGATCGTCAGTAACGCGCTCGGCCTTGATATAGCCCGTCACGCCTGCGCCAAGATCCAGCTGCAGCTCGGTATCCGTCACGTGCATGACTGTACCGCTCACGATATCTCCTGTATTTAAAGTCTTGTCAACACTGTTGGCAAGCAATTCTGCAAAGTTTTCCATTTCGCTCATTGTTTTATGTACCTCCTCAATGATGTCCGACGGAGTTGATGCTCCGGCGGCTAACCCTACTTTGCGGTGGGTTAATGCAAACGGCTTTACCAGATGCAGATCCTTTCTGCCCGTCACGCGAATGGTATCGGGACAATGGCTTCGGCAGATCTCATACAGCTTGGCTGTGTTTGAGCTTTCAAGACCGCCGATCACGATCATTCCGTCACATTCCCGTGCCAGACTCTCGGCTTCGGTCTGGCGTAAGTCCGTAACATTACATATTGTATCAAAAATTAAAGCATTTGTACAGTAGTTTTGCAAAAGTTTTTGACATTTTTTCCATTCTGTTAATTTCTGGGTGGTTTGTGCCACCATAACGGGCAATTTTGACGACAGATCCAGCGTCTTCAACCCGTCCTCCAACGCCTTTGCGTTCGGGAACACATATTTTTCCCCCGCAAAGCAGCTCATAAAGCCCTCCACCTCGGGGTGATGCTCGCTGCCGATGCAAAGAAAGATATGCCGATCCTTCCCCTCCCCCGCGCCAACGTCAGCGGCGATGCGGTGGATCTTGGCAACAAAGGGGCAGGTGCAGTCCTCGAAGGAAAAAGCAGGATACTCGGCGGCAAGACGCGTGAGCAGGCGGCGCGTTTCCAGCGAAATACCGTGGGCACGGATAAAAACCGTTGCGGGATGCTGTTCATCGGCTGACGCAGCGATCTCTTGCAGCTGCTCTGCCGTGACGGCAGTCACCCCCGCGCGTTCCAGGTCGCGGTTATAATCCTCGTTATGTATCAGATGCCCCAGCGTAAAGATCCTCTCACCCGGTGCCGCGGAACGGATACGGCGGGCAAGGCGGTCGGTCGCGGCGCGCACACCCGGACAAAATCCCGCGTTTTCTGCGATTACTATCTCCATTACGCGTGGCTCTCCCCAAGGCGGCAGATCTCGTCATAGATCATTTCCGTGATACGGGCATATTCGCCCGAAGCACCCTCTTGGTAGTTAAATCTTTCAAAGGGGATCGGCTCGCCGACGATGACCGTTACACGGCGCAAGAAACGCCATTTCTGATTTTTCATTTTGATAAAAACAGGCAGTACCGTTGCACCCGTATGGGCGGCGATCAGCCCCGCGCCGAATTTCACCTTGCACTCGCGCGGATCCTTCTCGGGGCAGCGCGTGCCTTGCGGGAACATACCCACCGATCTGCCGCCTTTGAGCAGCGAGATACTGTGCTTCACCGCACCAACGTCGCCCTTTCCGCGGGAAACGGGAAAGGCACCGAGCTTACGCACCAGCCACCCGAGCACGGGCACCTTGAAAAGCTCTGCCTTCGCCATAAAATGGGGCTGCTGGCGTTTGAGCGAAGCGGCAAGAAACACCACGTCCAGCACGGTCTGATGGTTGGCACAGACAAGATAAGGTCCCTCCTCACGCCGCGGCTCATTCTTGTGACCGATGCGGCGCACGCGAAACAGCAGTCTTGCGGGAAATCCGAGCAAGGCACGGATCACGGCATAAAAAGCGCTTTTCATACGGCGCACCCCGTTTTTTGCTTTACCAGGGCGATCACCGCGTCGGCACTTTCCTCCACCGTCATGCCCGAATTATCCAACAATACGGCATCGTCGGCGGCAACCGCGGGCGCGACCTCGCGCGTGCTGTCGTTGTGGTCGCGCTCGCGCATCTCGCGCAAGACGTCCTCGTATCTCACGTCCATACCCTTTGCTTGCAGCTCCAAGGTGCGGCGCTTTGCGCGCGCTTCGTCGGACGCGGTCATGAAAATTTTGACGTCGGCGTTCGGCAGGATCACCGTGCCGATGTCACGCCCGTCCATAATGACGCTGTTTTTGGCGGCGATGTCCCGTTGGGTATCCAGCAAAAAGCTGCGTACGGCAGGCACCGCCGACACGGCAGAGGCATACATAGAAATTTCGGGCTCACGAATGCGGTCGCCCAGGTCCTCGCCGTTGAGATACACGTGCTGCGCGCCGTTTTCATAGCGCACCTCAATGCTGATCTTGGGCAAGCAACTCACAATGCCGTCGGTATCCTCGCGCGTAATGCCCTGACTGCGTACGTAGTAGCCCACGGTGCGATAAAGCGCACCCGTATCCACGTAAACAATGCCAAGACGTGCCGCAACTGCCTTTGCGACGCTGCTTTTCCCTGCACCGCTTGGCCCATCGATTGCAATTTGTATCATAAGCTCCTCCTTAGGCAAGAGAGAATAATCCGAACCCGCCCTCAAGCCTTGCTTTTCGGCGCTTTCGGCACTTGTCGCTCTTGCAAAGTTATTACTTGGCGGCGAGCGCCAAGCACCAAAATCTACTCAAAAATCAAGGCTTGAGAGTTCAAACGAAGTTTTGAGAGAGCAAATATTTGCAAATGCAAAGGAAATTTTTGCAGTAATATGCGGATACTACAAGAAAATTTCCTGATGCAGATTCGGATATTTGCCTCTTAAAACCGAGTTCGGATTATTCTCTCTTGCCTATGCTATTTTCCGTATCCCACACGGCGCTTGCCGCGCTCTCGCCCGCAAGCGCACCCGTGGAAAAGGCGATCTGCAAATTAAAGCCGCCCGTATAGGCATCCAGATCCAGCACCTCACCCGCAAAATACAGTCCCGCGGTGCGTTTTGACGCCATCGTACGCGGATCGACCTCGGCAAGGGCAACGCCGCCCTTTGTGACGATCGCCTCCTCAATGGGGCGAAAGCCCTTGATCTCCACAGCCAAGCTTTTGAGCAAGTGTAAAAAGGCACGGCGCTCTTCCTTGGTGACAGTATGCACCTTTTTGCGCGGATCGATTCCCGACCGCTCTACAAGCGGTTGTATCAGCTTTTGGGGCAATAAGTCCCCCAACGCGTTGAGAAAATCCTTGTTTTTGTACTTTTCAAAATCCGAAAGCAGACGCGCGTCCAGCGTCTTTTCGTCCAGAGCGGGCTTTAAGTCAATGCTGAGCGTATAGCGTCCGCGCTCCATCGGGCGCAGATGCGCAGAGGCGGAAAGCACCAAGGGCCCCGTCAAGCCGAAGTGCGTGAACATCAGCTCGCCGAAATCGCGAAAGATCACCTTGTTTTTTTGCCGATCCGTAACGGATAGCGCCACGTTTTTGAGTGAAAGCCCCTGAACCGTCGCGCAAAAGCGCCCGTCCTCAACAAGCGGCACAAGAGAGGGCTGCTGCGCCGCGATACTGTGCCCCGCCGCCTCGGCAAAGCGATAGCCGTCGCCCGTCGAGCCCGTCAAGGGATAGGAAAGCCCACCCGTCGCCACGATCACGGCGTCAAGCTCCATGCTTTTTTTGCCGTAAAACACGCCCCG
>JAGAMJ010000086.1 GCA_017624795.1 Clostridia bacterium | reverse complement strand
GGGGTACAAGTGCTGCCACCGAGTCGATGACGACCACGTCCACAGCGCCCGAGCGCACCAGCGCCTCGGTAATATCCAGCGCGTCCTCACCGCAATCGGGTTGAGAAACAAGCAGATTGTTGATATCGACGCCAAGCGCCTTGGCGTAAACGGGATCGAGCGCGTGCTCGGCGTCAATGAACGCCGCCTGACCGCCTGTTTTTTGCACCTCGGCAACGATATGCAAAGCGACGGTCGTCTTACCTGAGGATTCGGGGCCGAAGATCTCAATGATACGCCCGCGGGGCACACCGCCGATGCCGAGCGCACGGTCCAGCGCGATCGAACCCGTGTGAACTGCCTGCACCTCCATGTGCGCATTCTCGCCCAGCTTCATAACAGTTCCAGCGCCAAAGTCGCGTTCCAGCTGCTTGATCGCGGTTTCCAGCGCCTTCTTGCGCTCGGTCGCGTCCGCGCCGACCAGGGATACTGCTGCTTTTTTCGTGGTGGTTGCCTTTGCCATTTTGATGTACCTTCCCTTTCACAGTGATCTTTCATTGACACCATTATACGCCAAAGCGATGCGCTTGTCAAGAGGTTTTTTGATATTTCTTTCCAAAAGCGGAAAATTATTTTTATTCGCATCGTTTTTCAAATTCGTTTTGTACTTTTATTTTTCCGCAAAGAGAACAAAAGAGAAAATTTCAAAAAGGACTTGCCTGCCGACAAAAAATGTGATATACTATTGAAGCAAAACAAATAACAGACAGTTCGTGACCATCCTGTCTTAAATCAAAACTACGGGAGTAAAGGTGCCGGTAGTGCGCCTTTTTTGCTTTTTGAAACAACTCCCTTTCTGAAAACCGCCCTTGGGGCAGAATAGGGGAACATGATAATGAACGAGCTTTTACTGATCGGATCCTTGCTGCTTTGCTTTGGAGCTGTATTGCTTGCTTACCGCCTGTTTGGGAAAAGCGGGCTGTACGCCATGACCGCCTTTTGCGCCATCGCCGCAAATATCGAGGTCCTGATCCTGGTCCACGCCTTCGGCATGGAGCAAACGCTTGGCAACGTGCTATTCGGCGCTTCCTTTCTGATCACCGATATTTTGAGCGAGAATGAGGGTAAAAAGGACGCTAACCGTGCGGCAAATCTGGGTATTTTTATCACCTTGCTCTTTTTGATCCTCTCGCAGGGGTGGCTGCTGTTCACCCCCGCGCAGGCCGACACCGCGATGCCCCATATCCGCGCTCTGTTTTCCAGCATTCCGCGTCTGATGCTCAGCAGCTTGCTGGTCTATGCGCTCACGCAAAAATTCGATGTCTGGCTTTACCACAAGTGGTGGGGCTTCACACAGCAAAAATTCGGCGACTCGCGGCGTTTCCTGTGGCTACGCAACAACGGCTCGACCCTGGTATCGCAGCTGCTGAACACCGTGCTGTTCAATCTCGGCGCTTTTTTGGGCGTTTACGATTTCCCCACGCTGTTTAGCATCATCGCTTCCAGCTATCTGATCTTCTTTATCACCGCGCTGCTCGACACCCCCATCATCTATCTTGCACGACGCATGAAAGAAAGACGGCTTGCAAAACAAGAGGAAATGTGATACAATAAAATAAGTTTATAAAAAGAGGAGGGATATCATGCAACTGACAAGCGCTGTCTTTTTGTTTTTTATCCTTCCTCTTTCTCTGCCCTTGGTGCTTCTTTTGCCAAAGCGGTATCGCCGTCTTGCCCTTTCCCTGCTCTCGATTTTGATATACGTCTTGGCAAATTCCGGGAACCCGTGGGGCATCTTGCAGATCGGCGCGCTTGTATGCCTGACGGTCACACTCGCCTATCTTCCAACGCCCCACAGCGTCGGCTCCGCGAAATTCAGAAGCGCGCTTTTGGTCGCCGTAGCCCTTTCTTCATTCATCGGGGCAAGAGTCGTTGACGAGTACTTCAACACGCCTTATTCATACCCCGTCGGGCTTTTATTCGTTACCCTTGGCATCATCTCTTACGTTTTCGACTATGCACGCGGTGACGTGATCCGCCCCCGCAATCCCTTGGAGCTGGTCGGCTATCTGTTGTTCTTCCCCACCCTGACAGTGGGGCCTATCGTGCGCAGCAAGCACTATTTCGACCGCACCGAGGATATTGGGATCCGCCCCGCGTTGCTGACCGAGGGGCTGCGCTCCTATATGCTGGGCTATATCAAGCGCGTCGCCATCGCGGCTGTTCTGATGCGCGCCATACAGGATCTGCTTGATTACAACCACGCCATCTTTTCACCCACTATTTTGATCGCTTTGCTGCTTTGTGCCTTTCTGTTCTTTTACTTTTTTATTTCGGGAAGCGCCGATCTTGCGCGCGGCGTTTGCGGCATGTGCGGCATCGCACTGCCCCGTGATCGCAGCAACGCCTTATCTGCGCCCACCCCGGACCATATGCTCTACGGCACGGTGCTCTCGCTGCGAAGCTTCCTGCTTGATTACGTCAAGCACCCCCTTTGCGGCAAGAAAAACTCCAAAAAAAGGCGCGCGCTTTCCCTTTTATTGATCTATTGCATTACGGTGCTGGTCCTTCGCGTCCGCGCAGAGCTTTTGCTGATCGGGCTGCCGATCCTGCTGTTTTCCCTGCTCGTCGAATTCACCCCCGTTCGAGGGCTTTTGACCGCAAAACGGCGATGGAGGTGGTTGCTTTCCCCCCTCTCGCTTTTGATCTGTTCGCTTTTCGCCTTATCGCTTTTACTGCCTGCGCCCCTTGACCTGTTCCCCCTGATCGCCAGCGCCTTTACCGTACGGGGCAACTATCCGCCCACTTATATTCTGGGCGTGGTGCAGGATGCCAATTATCTGCTCTTTTTAATGATACTGCTTGCCGTATTCCTACCTTGGGGATATCTGCGCCGCTTCGCGCTGCGCAAGGTGAGCGACAGGACGGCTTTGTTGCTTTCCATCGTTGAGATCTCTTTGCTTTTCGCGGGCTTTATCCTGACGCTGATCTATTTCCTTCCTCAATTCCCGTCGTACGTCGAATACGCATTCCATGCGGGAGGTGCACCATGAGAAAGATGAACTCCACCTATCATCTGATCGTTTCCACGGTCTTTATCGGTGTTTTGCTGACCTTCTCGATCTTCTACCTTACCAATATGCTCACCGAGCAAAAAAACGGCATCGCCCCAACGTGCTATGACGGCAGCGTCATCGAAAGCAGCGAGCCGTTTTCGCATTTGCGCCGCAACATCTATCAACAGCAAAGTTCGCTGGACCTGGTGCAAGAATATCAATACCGCGTGTTCGGTGTTGTGAATAGCAATTTGGTCGTGGCGGGCAAGAACGATTTTTTGTTTGAGATCGTGGATACCGAGCATCAATATAATTACATTGAGGATTATATCGGCAACTATGCCTTCACCGAGGAAGAGATGTCCCTGATCCTGCACCGCTTAGAGCAAACGAAGCTTTCTTATGCCGAGCGCAACGCGGAATATCTTTTGGTCATCATTCCAAACTCCCAAACGGTTTACAGCGAATGTATGCCAAGCTTTCTCGGCGACATCAACGAAAACACCCGCTTAAACGTGATGAGCAATTATTTGATCGAGCATGATTTTCACGATTTCATTGATCTGACCGTGGATCTGCGTGCCGCAAAGGATGACGGCTTGCTTTACAACAACACGGAAAATTCGCTCAATTCCCTTGGCTCTTACTACACCTATAAGGCGGTCTATCAGCGTTTCTCGCCCAACGTTTTGGAAAACACTAAGCTGTTGGAGCGTCAGAATCTGCACTTTTATCAGCATATCATGGCGGGAAAACGCGTGGCGCGCGAGGCAGGGCTTGCCGATGTGGTGGAAAACCATACCGTTTCGCTATCGAACCGCACCAAGCTCAATTACCGTTTCACGCGCAGCACAGCTAACTTTTCTTCCACCTTTATGCTGCCCTACTACACCCCCTCCGAGATTTCGGATTCCCCCGAGCTTTTGCTGCAATTTTCCAACACCTGGGAGCAATTGCAGATCGAGCCGTTCTTTTCAAATACGTTCAGCAAGGTCACCTATCAGACCGACCTTTCAGACGATCCCGTCATTTTCAACGTGGCAAAGCCCAAGGTCGTGATCCAATTCATCTACGAAAACGAATTGTCACAATTATTACCCTGATCTTCAAAAATACGCATACGCATTCAAAAAATCAACACAACAGAAAGGAAACGATCCATGGCACATTGGTTGGATACCGCTTGCTATGCCTTTGATCACGCCATATTGAACGCGATCCACAACTTCACGGTCGCAACGGGCGGTTTTTTCGATTTCCCCATGAAGCTGATCAGCTTTTTGGGAGAGGAAGGGATCGGATTGATCCTGCTGGGACTTTTGCTGTTCTGCTTCAAAAAAACAAGACGGCAAGGACTTTCCATGCTCGCAGCCATCGCGTGCGGCGCTTTGATCACCAACGTTTTGGTCAAAAATATCGTCGCCCGCCCCCGTCCCTTTGCCGACGAGGCAAGAGCGTTTTATGATTGGTGGCAGTATATCGGCGCGCCGCACGCAGGCAAAAATTCCTTCCCGTCGGGACACACCACCTCCGCTATGGCAGCGATGACCGCTCTGTTCCTCACCACAAACAAAAAATACAGCTGGACTGCATTTTTGTTCGCGGGACTAATGGGGCTTTCGCGTATGTATCTGATGGTCCACTATCCCACCGACGTGCTGGGGGGACTCATCGCGGGCGCGCTTGGCGCTATCGGCGGATACTTCCTTGCACGGTACTTGCTTTCTCTGTGCGAGCGACATCGGGAAAAGCCGATCTTCGGCTTG
>JAGAMJ010000085.1 GCA_017624795.1 Clostridia bacterium | reverse complement strand
TTTTTCTTTTTGCTATCTTCTTTTGGGTTTGAGCCAACGGCATCTGCGAGCGACTGTCACAGCGGCGAAGCCGCGGTGACTGCGCAACGTTTGCCGATTTGCTTTGCAAATGTGGGGCGATGCCCCACAAGGCAAACTTGCTATATGGCTACGCCGGTATGGCGTAGCCATATGGTTTAATAGCGCCAACGGCGCGTCATGATGTCGCGATTTAAGACTTTCTCGCGCACCTTTATGCTCAATGAACAACCCGTAGGGTTGTTCCGGTAGAGCAACTATGCCTCACACGCTTACGTCAGTAAGCGGTGCTTGCCGTAGGCAAGTGGGCGGTGTGGGCGCCGGGGCATCTCATTTTTCACGATATCCCCACGGCACTGCGCGGCTATGAGGAGGTCGCCGTGGAGTGGGAATACGAGGACGACACGCTTGGCTCGGGCAGACGCCCGGCTAGCACCGTGAAGCGTAAGGTTTCGGGCGGCGAGGTCTTTGGCATGATCGTTGAGGACCTGATGATCGGACTTCTCTCTTTTGGGGTATGGGCTCCGTTTTTGAAGGACGTTTGGGACATTGAGCCAAACGAGGGGGGTTGATACGTTTCAGCGCCGATCAAAGCTTTCCAAAAATGTTTTGCGGGATTGACAGGATCACGCTTTCAGTGATATAATAATCATAGACGTTAATGTGATGATGCGTGTGATAAGAGCAAAACAAAGGAGGCGTTTTAATGGATCTGTTTGATGTATTGACCTTGATCGGCGGACTTTGTCTGTTCCTTTACGGCATGAATGTGATGGGACAAGCTCTGGAACGCAGCGCCGGCGGAAAGCTTGAACTGATGCTGGGGAAATTGACCACGGGAAAGATGGCGGGGCTGCTGACGGGCCTTGGCGTGACGGCGGTCATTCAATCCTCGTCGGCGACGACTGTTATGGTCGTGGGCTTTGTCAACTCGGGGCTTATGAGCTTAAAGCAGGCGATCCACGTCATTATGGGTGCCAACATCGGTACGACCGTGACTGCATGGATCCTCAGTTTAAGCGGTATATCGGGGGATAATATTGTGATACGGCTTTTGAAGCCGACCTCGTTCACGCCGGTCCTTGCCCTTGTGGGGCTTGGCTTTTATATGTTTTCGAAAAGCAAAAAGAAAAAAGAGATCGGAGCCATCTTGCTTGGCTTTGCCGTTTTGATGTTTGGCATGGACACGATGACGGGCGCGGTAGAGGGGCTTTCACAGGTGCCGCAATTCAGGGAGCTGTTTTTGCTGTTCAAGAATCCACTGCTTGGCGTGCTGGCGGGCGCTTTGCTGACGGCTGTGATCCAGTCCAGCTCGGCATCGGTCGGTATTTTGCAAGCGCTTGCGGTGACGGGTGCCGTTTCGTACGGTGCTGCGATACCGATCATTATGGGGCAGAACATCGGAACCTGTGTAACGGCACTGCTTGCGTCGTTTGGCACGAACAAAAGCGCCAAGCGCGCTTCGCTTGTGCATCTGTCCTTTAACGTGATCGGCACGGTGGTGTGGCTTTGCGTTTTCAGCATTGTGAACGCAATTTTTGCACCCGCTTTGTTTAACGAGGCGGCGTCCCTTACGGGTATCGCCACCGCGCATTCGCTGTTCAATCTCGCGTGTATGATACTACTGTTTCCGATGTCCGGGCTTTTGGAAAAGCTTGCTTATACCTTTATTCCCAACGACAAGCATGCCGAGCAGACCTCGGAGCTTGACGAGCGCTTGCTGGCAACGCCCGCCGTCGCTTTGGAAAGAAGTCGCGCGCTGACACTTGATATGGCAAGGATCGCCACCGAATCGTTGCGGGCAAGCGTTGCCTGCCTTGGCGCATATGACGCGGATAAGGCGCAGCTGGTGCGAGATGCCGAGGAAAGGACAGACCATTTTGAGGACGTCATCGGCAGCTATCTTGTGAAGCTCAGCTCACGTCCCTTGAACGAAAGGGAAGGTATGCAGGCTTCGGTGCTGCTGAAAGCCATCGGCGATCTGGAACGCATCAGCGACCACGCCGTGAACATTCTGGAATCCGCCGAGGAGCTGCGGGAAAAAGAGATCGCCTTCTCCGCCGACGCGCAAAAGGAAATGAAGATGCTTTGTGATGCGACGTTAGAGATCGTTTCGCTTGCTTTTGCGTCCTTTACGGAAAACGATATCGGCGTTGCGAATTGCGTCGAGCCCTTGGAGCAGGTGATCGACAGGATGAAGGAGCTTTTGCGCACACGTCACATTGAACGGCTGCGTAAGGGCGATTGCGGTATCGAGGTCGGGTTTGTGTGGAACGATCTGATCACCAATATGGAGCGTGTTTCGGACCATTGTTCGAATATCGCGGGCTGCGTGATAGATCTTTCTCAAAACACGCTGAATCTGCACGAATCGCTGAACCGCGTGCGCGGCGAGAGCGAATTTTACAGAGAAAAATATGCGGAATACTCGCAAAAATATTTTGGGCTTGTATAAAAAAAGGCAGAGAACGTCATGTTCTCTGCCTTTTTTGATTACAGCTTGGAATACCCGAAGCCGTTGATCAGCGCGTCTAGCTTGACGCCCTGCTTGCAAAGCGGACACTCGTGCGAGGGTGCGCTTTGATAGTCGGACAGGTCGTTTAAGTCGAATGCGGCGCGTACCGTTTGCCCCGCACAGGTGTTGGTGGTGGCGAAAATGGCGCAAATGCCAACGGGGTGACCGCTGTAATAATTGATCGCCTCAACGGCGGCTTGCGCCGTGTAGCCCGTGGTCACCGATGCGGCAAGGATCAGCACGTGCTTACCCTTGATCATGGGCACGGTGTTGTCGCGGAAGATGAGCTGACTGCCCGAGGTATGCTCGGGTGTGACGACGTAGATGGTCTGGTGCGCGTTCATATTGAGGTAGTGTCCCTCGGTCAGCTCGTGGGCAAGGCAGGTGCCGATCACCTCGGTGCCGTCCAGACACAGAATGGTATCCACCACGGTGCTGAGGTTATAATAGGAAACCAGCTCCTTTGCGATGGCGGACGCCTCGGAAAGGCGGGATTTGGGGACGGTGACGTCGATATAGTAGTTGATGTGGCTGTGGCTGGTGGCAAAATGCCCCTTGGAAAGGCGCAGCACAAGGCCGTTGCGTTTGGATCTCATCTTATAGGTCTTATCGGTTGGCATAAAAACACCCCTTTTTCTTTATTTTAACATACACGTTCCGTTACTGTCAAGAATTTTTTGATAGGCGATCAGACTTTTCCGATCAGATAGTCCTGCTTTCCGTCACGCAGGAAGATCGGCATAGTATCCATGGGCGCGTCGATCTCATAGGAGCTGCCGCCCGCCAAGACCTTGCCCGTGCCCGCGTGCGTCCAGTCGGCGCCGTGCGGCAGATAGACCGTGCGGCTTCGCGCGCCCTCGTGACAAACGGGCGCGACAAGAATATCGGGACCGAACATGAACTGATCGGGGATATCCCAGCAGTCCCTGTCCTTTGGAAACTCGTAAAACAGCGTACGGATCACGGGATCGCCCATTTCGTGCGCGGCTGCCATCAAGCTGCGCGTGTAATCGCGCATCAGCTCACGGATCTTGATGAACTTGACAAGAATGGGATAGTTGTCCTCGCCAAAGCTCCAAACCTCGTTGTCCGCGCCCGTGTGCTGACGGCTCTCGCCCGCCTTGTTGACAATGGGCATAAAGGGCCTTCTCTCGCCGTGCAGACGCATCACGGGGCAGAAGGTGCCGAATTGGAACCAACGTACCAGCAATTCTCTGAACGAGGGGTCGTCGGGATAGCCGCCTGCAAAGCCGCCGATGTCGGTCGTCCACCACGGAATGCCCGCAAGCCCCATATGAAGCCCCGCGCAGATCTGACGGCGGAAATCTTCAAAGGTTGAGTGAATGTCGCCCGACCACACCAAAGCGCCGTAGCGCTGGCTGCCCGCAAACGCGCAGCGGATCAGGGAAACGACGTCCTGCTGTCCGCTTTCCCGCAGTCCCTCGTAAAAAAGGCGGGCGTATTCTCTGGGGTAGATGTTGCCGATCTCGGCGACTGCGCCCGCGTGGTAGCGGTATTGCTCAAAATCGTAGGTTTCAAAGGAGGGCTCTGCCTCGTCCAGCCAGAACGTGCGGATACCAAGCTCGGCATAGTTTTGTTTCACCTTGTCCCACACGTATTGCCGCGTGCGGGGGTTGGTGGGATCCATAAACACGTTGTTGCCATGGAAGCTTTTTTGCACGTCAATGCCGCCGTTGTTCTTCACAAGAAGCCCCAGCTGCTTCATCTCTCGGTAGTTTTCGCTGCGCTCGTCCACCAGCGGCCAGAACGAAACCATCGTTTCGATCCCCATATCGTGCAGCTCCTGCACCATCTCTTTGGGGTTGGGGAAGAATTCCTCGTCAAATTTCCAATCGCCGCATCTGAACCAGTGATAGAAGTCGATCACCAGCACGTCTAAGGGGATATTGCGCTTTTTGTATTCTCTTGCGATCGAAAGCACCTGCTCCTGATTGTAATAGCGGAGCTTGCATTGCCAGAAGCCAAGCCCGTATTCGGGCATCATAGGCGTTTTGCCCGTTGCCGTGGCGTAGGCGCGCTCGATCTCGGCGGGCGTGTCCCCCGCGGTGATCCAATAGTCCAGCTGCTTTGTGACCTCTGCCACCCACCAGGTTTCGTTTTTGCCGAAATGCACCTCACCGACGGCGGGGTTGTTCCAAAGAAAGCCGTAGCCGATGCTTGACACGTAAAAGGGAACGCACGCCTGCGAATTGCGCTGGGCGAGCTCCAACGAGCACCCTTTCAGATCCATGATCTCCTGCTGGTACTGTCCCATGCCATAGAGCTTTTCGCCCGCCTCGGGCACAAAGCTGGCTTTCAGGCGGAAGGTGTCACCGTGCAAGGGCTTGAACTGCCGCGCGCGTCTGTGCTGCGCGCCGCAGCTGGTGATCTCTTGCAGCAGCGTCTTGCCGTCGCTGTTTTTGAAGACGATATGCACGCCAAAGTCCCATTTTTTGGCGGTCAGCTCCGCGCAGATCTTGCCGTTTCGGATCGAGGCATGCCGATCGTCAATGACGATCTCACACTCGCTTCTCTCGGCTGCAAGCAGCGCGCCCTCTATCTCACCGATCTCGCCGAGAATACGGGATCGCACGCGCAGACTGTTTTCACCCCAAGGCGAGATCAGCAGCGTTTCACCGCCGCCTCTAAACACAAGTCCCTGCTCACTTTTTTCAAAATATTGCATAGACGTATCTCTCCTTTTCTTACCTTTTGCTCATTATCCGTATGCTTTGGTATCCGAAAAGGCGTCCTTTTCGTTTGACGTGCCGCCCTTCTGATGGGAAAGCAGCCAGCGAAAGACCTCGCCGTTTTGATAGGTTTCGGTCCACGCGTCGTGCGCGGCTTCGGGATAGAGCGTCATTTTGACGTTGCCGCCCGCTTTCTGTACGGCGGCGACCATTTTTTTCGTTTCCTCAACCAAAACAACGGGGTCTTTTTCCCCGTGAAATGCCCAAACGGGTGTGTTTTTCAGGCGTCCTGCGTTCCAATACATACCGCCCCCACAGATCGGAACGATCGCGGCGAGCAGATCGGGCATGCTCATGCCGAGCTGCCACGTGGCGTAGCCGCCCATGCTTGCGCCGATGGCGTAAATGCGCGTTTTGTCGCAAAAATCGGAGGCGGCGACGGTGCGGATCAGTGCTTGCAGCTTCTCGAACAGATCAAACCACGTGTTTTCGGTGCAGTGGGGCGCGATGACGACAAAGGGAAAGGGCTGCACCTGCTCCACGTGTATGAAGAAGGGGTTGCTTTTCAGTTTACCGATATCAGTGCCGCGCGTTCCCGCGCCGTGGAAAAAGAACAAAACGGGATAGCGTTGCCCGCGCACGTATCCGCTTGGATAGCGAATGAGATAGTGCAATCCGTCAAGCGTGTGTTCTTCCATACCGACACCTCTTTTTTTCTTGTATTATACCACGCGCACCCCTTGATGTCAATGTTCTTTGCTCAAAAGAAAGGGGCTGCGTTATTCAGATGCAGAAGGCGTGATCTCGGCATGATAGGCGTACAAACGTACGTCGAATGCCGAGAGCGTCGCCTAAAAAACATATATAAAATTGAAATTCGCAAGAATTTCTACCTTAAAAGCCGCTTCACTATCATTTTTGGGATAGCAAAGCGGCTTTTTTATTTGTTTTTCTTTTTTGTGTTTTTGTTCGGCGCTGAATAACTCAGCCCTTTCGCGCCCCGTTTTGGGGGTAAATTGCATCAAACGGTGGCAAGCTTTTGCGCGGGGACGCCCGCGGTGACCTTGTAATTCGTAACGTTCAGCACGGTCTCGCCGTCGATTTGGAGTGCCGTGGGACGGTCGAAGGTCACGCTGATCTCCTTGCCCGTATGTACCGCCACCATTTCGGTGTGGTTCACGTGCTCGCCCTTGAAAATGGTGGGGAAGACCATCAACGTTTTCAGCTTGCCCTTGCCGTACATCACGACAAGTGTGACGTCGTCCTTGCCGCTTTCGCGGTCGCGGTCGGGTGCGGTCATCATACCGCCGCCGTAATAGCGCCCCTTCATCGTGGCGGCGATCCAGACCTTTTTGTAGGAATAGCTCTTGCCGTCCACTGTCACGGTGGCGTTGGTGGGCTTGTAATGGAACAAAAGGCCCTTGATGGCGATGGCGGTGTAGTTGGGCTTTTTCGATTGCGCTTTCAGGGCGTCGCCCACCTCGCAGCAATAGCCGTCGATGCCAAAGCCGATGCCGTTGATGAAGCTGTGACGCTCGCCCTTGACCTCGACAACGGGCAGATCCTTCAAATAGTCGTTGATCAAAACGGGCGCGTCGCCCTCTTTTTTGCCGATATCGTGCAGAAAATCGTTGCCCGTTCCAAGGGCATAATACAAAACGTTGCATTTCACGTCGATGCCGTCGATGGCGTTCACGAAGCGGTTGAGCGTGCCGTCACCGCCGCAAATGACGATGCGGTCCTCACTGCCAAGGTCAAAAAGCAGCGCGCCGTAGTCCTCGACCTTTGTGATATCAAGCTGTTTGACCTCGCCCTCATACATAGCCAGCAGAGCTTTGCTTTCCTCGACACAGTGTCCGTCACCTGCCAAAGGGTTATACAAGATGTAGGTTTTCATGTGATGCACGCTCCTTTTTCAAATTGCGGTCTGACCGTTTTTCATTATAGCATATTTTTCGCGCGCTCAAAATGGGCAAAAGCGTTGATTTGTCTGTTTTGCCGTTTGAAGCAAGACGAATTGTGGAAAAATTCGTCACAATTTTCATTGCAAGCGCCGCCCTGTTGTGCTATAATGGTCGTGTTGGCGATCCGATCCGTTTGATCGTAAAAATGTGCCGAAACGGTATAAAAAACGGCAGCTTTTGAAGGTTTTACTGATCCGGACGAGCCGATCAAGAGCGTTTGGGGCGAAAGGTTTTTGTATGGATTCATTTTTGTTTGCGTTGGGGGCGGTCACCCCTATTATTTTGGTGGTAGCGGTCGGCTATTTTTTGAAACGCGTGGGGCTGATGAAGCCCGATTTTGCCAAGGCGGCAAATCGGCTGGTGTTTCACGTTTTCTTGCCCGTGACGCTTTTTTTGAACGTTTATTGTATCGAAGACCTTGGCAGCATGGATTTTGGCTATATCGCGTATGCGCTGCTTGCTGTTTTTGCCTTGTTTTTGATCGCGATCCCCGTGATGTGCCTGATCACAAAGGTGCCCGAGCGCCGCGGCCCCTTGGTGCAGGTGTCGTTCCGATCGAATTACGCGCTTGTCGGCATACCGTTGGCGGGGTCGCTCTTTGGCACGGAGGGCGTCGTCGCGGCGACGTTGCTTTCCGCCCTTTCGATCCCGCTTTACAACGTCTTGGCGGTCATCAGCTTGTCGATCTTTCGGCAGGGGGCGGAGAGGCCGAGCGTGCGGGGGATCCTGCTCGGCATTTTGAAAAATCCGCTGATCATCAGCATCGGCGCGGGGCTCTGTGCGCTGGGTATTCACGCAATTTTGGCGGGGAACGGTATTGATTTTCGCCTTTCCGACGTGAGGCCGCTGTTTGTCGCGGCGCAGTATCTTTCCGACCTTTCCACTCCGATGGCGCTGCTGGTGCTTGGTGCGCAGTTTGAGTTTTCCGCTGTGAGGGCGCTGCGGCGCGAGATCCTTGCGGGTACGCTGGCGCGGACCGTTGCGGCGCCCCTCTTTGGCGTTGGCGCGGCGTATCTTTTCTTTCGCGGCACCTTCAACGGCGCGCATTTTGCCGCCCTTGTGGCACTGTTCGCAACGCCCGTGGCGGTTTCCAGCTTGCCGATGGCACAGGAAATGAAAAACGACGCGGCGCTGGCGGGGCAATTGGTGGTCTGGACCACGCTTTTTTCGTCGCTCTCGATCTTTTTGTGCGCGCTGCTGTTGCGCCTTGCGGGCGTGTTCGCGTGAGAAAAATAAATGCAAAAGCGCTGAAACCCGTGAGCGCGTTGCGCTTTTTGCCGCTTTGTCGGAAAAAGAAAATAAAATTAGAAATTTTTAGAATAATTCTAAATTTCCACTTGACTTTTCATATGAGCTGCTGTATAATATAAGTAACCTTTACACGACTGACGGATAACCGCGCCTTGCGCGGTGTGCGGAAAACCGCAAGGGAATGTAAAAATACAAGGAAATGCAGGCCGACCGTCTGGGCTTTCGCAGTGAAAAGGAGTACAGTATGAA
This sequence comes from Clostridia bacterium, assembly GCA_017624795.1. Lineage (GTDB taxonomy): Bacteria > Bacillota > Clostridia > Oscillospirales > CAG-272 > Firm-07. The sequence goes on along the minus strand of JAGAMJ010000085.1, from coordinate 4,342 downwards.
ACACAACAATTGGAACGGCTTTGTCGCGGGCGCTTGGCAGGACACGATCGACGTGCGCGATTTCATTCAGCAGAACTATAAGCCCTATACGGGCGACGGCGGCTTTTTGAAGGGCGCGACCGCCCGCACCGGCGATCTGATGAAAAAGATCCAGTCGCTGTTTGCCCTGGAACGCCAATACGGCGGCGTTCTGGATATCGACACCGCCACCGTCACGTCCCTGACGGCATATGCCCCCGGCTACGTGGATAAGGAAAACGAGCTGATCGTGGGATTGCAGACCAACCGCCCCTTGAAGCGCGGCGTCAACCCCTTTGGCGGTATTCGTATGGCGCGCGCCGCGTGCGAGGCGTACGGCTATAAGCTGGATCAGCGCGTGGAGGAGGGCTTCCGTTACCGCACCACGCACAACGACGGCGTGTTCCGCGCCTATACCGACGAGATGCGCCTGGCGCGCAAGCTTCACGTCATCACGGGCCTGCCCGACGGCTATGGCAGAGGACGCATCATCGGCGACTATCGCCGCGTGGCGCTTTACGGCATTGACCGCCTGATCGAGGAAAAGAAAAAGGATAAGGCAGCGCTTGCAAACGGCGATTTCAACACCGATCAGATCCGTCTTGCCGAGGAGCTGTTCCAGCAGATCGCCTTCCTTGGCAACCTCAAGGAAATGGCAGCGATGTACGGCTGCGATATCAGCGCACCCGCCGCCAACACGCGTGAGGCGATCCAGTGGACCTATTTCGGCTATCTTGCCGCCATCAAGGAGCAGAACGGCGCAGCCAACTCGATCGGCCGTGTTTCTACCTTCTTTGATATTTATATTGAGCGCGATATCGCAAACGGGACTCTTACCGAGGAGGGCGCGCAGGAGCTGATCGACGATTTCGTAATGAAGCTCCGTCTTGCCCGTCATCTTCGCACCCCCGAATACAACGAATTGTTCGGCGGCGATCCCATGTGGATCACCGAGTCGGTCGGCGGTATGGGTGAGGACGGCAGAACGCTTGTCACCAAGTCCAGCTTCCGTATCCTCAACACCCTCTACACCCTCGGCTCTGCGCCGGAGCCCAACCTTACGGTGCTTTGGTCGAAGGCGCTTCCCGACGGCTTTAAGAAATTCTGCGCCAAGGTGTCCATGGACACCGATTCGATCCAATACGAGAACGACGACGTGATGCGTCCCGATTACGGCGACGATTACGCCATCGCCTGCTGCGTGTCCGCCATGAAGGTGGGCAAGCAGATGCAGTTCTTCGGCGCGCGCTGCAATTTAGCAAAGCTGCTGCTGATCGCGATCAACGGCGGCTACGACGCCTCTACGGGTGCCAAGATCGGTCCCCAGATGCCCGTTCTGGAAGGGGATAAGCTGGATTATGCTGCGGTGATGGAGCGCTATGAGATCTATCTCGCGTGGCTGTCCCGTCTGTACGTCAATACGATGAACGTGATCCACTATATGCACGATAAGTACGCCTATGAAAAGACGCAAATGGCACTGCACGACACCGACGTGCATCGCTTTATGGCGTTTGGCGTGGCGGGGCTTTCGGTGGTTGCCGATTCGCTCAGTGCTATCAAGTATGCAAACGTCGCCCCCATCAAGAATGAAAACGGCTACGTGGTCGATTTCAAGACCGAGGGCGAGTTCCCCAAATACGGCAACGACGACGACCGTGTCGACCTGATCGCAAAGGACCTGACGCACAGGGTGATCACCGAGCTGCGCAAGACACCGACCTACCGCAACGCCGAGCATACGCTGTCGGTGCTGACCATTACCTCAAACGTGATGTACGGCAAGCACACGGGCAACACCCCCGACGGCAGAAGAGCAGGCGCGCCCTTTGCGCCCGGTGCCAACCCCATGCACAACCGTGAGGAAAACGGCGCGCTGGCATCGCTGAACTCGGTCGCAAAGATCGATTACGCGGACTGCCGTGACGGCATTTCCAACACCTTCTCGATCACGCCCGCGGCGCTTGGCCGCACCGACGGCGAGCGCGTCGCGAATTTGGTGACCATTCTCGACGGCTATTTTGAAAAAATGGCGCACCACATCAACGTCAACGTGCTGTCGCGCGAAACGCTGATGCGGGCGTATGAGGATCCCGAAAGCTATCCCAACCTCACCATTCGCGTGTCGGGATATGCGGTGAACTTCAACAAGCTCTCGCGTGAGCAGCAGCGTGAGGTCATCAGCCGCACCTTCCACGAAACGGTGTAATATGAACGGCATCATTCATTCTATCCAAACCCTCGGCACGCTTGACGGGCCGGGGGTTCGGTTCGTTGTGTTCGTGCAGGGGTGCAACCTGCGCTGCGGCTGCTGCCACAATCCCGATACGTGGGAGGGCGGCGGCAGGGAAATGTCCCCTGCCGAAATTGCGGAAAAAGCTACCCGTTACAGGACTTATTTCGGCAAAGACGGTGGCGTGACGGTTTCCGGCGGCGAGCCGCTTCTGCAAGCGGAGTTTTGCACCGAGCTGTTTGACGCGTGCCACGCGCGCGGCATCAACACCTGTCTTGATACGTCGGGCAGCGTGCTTGGCGACAAGGTCAGCGCGCTTTTGGACGTCACCGACCGCGTGCTGCTGGATATCAAATATCCAACCGACGCACAGTACCGCGCGTTTGTGGGCTGCCCCATTGACAAGCCCCTTGCGTTCCTTTCGTTATTGAACGAAAAAAAGATCCCCACCACGCTGCGGCAGGTCATTATTCCAGCGCTTAACGACAGTGCCGAAAGTATGGCTTTTCTCAATACGTTGGCGGGGCAATATCCCGTTATTGACGGGATCGAGCTACTGCCCTTCAAAAAGATCTGTAAGACAAAATACGATCAGATGGGGCTGGAATTTCCGTTTGAAAAGTACGACACGCCAAGCGCCGACACGATGGAGCATTTGCAAAAAATGCTGCAAAAATAAGGGGACGGTATCATTTTTTACCTCACAATAAACTTATTTTGAACACATTATATGTTCACACGTCACATTTTAGCACAAAATGAGTGTAAAGTAAACATATAATAAAATCAAAATGAGGTTAATATGGCTACAAAAAGTTTATCGATCAGAATAGAAGAAGAAATGCTGGACAAATTGCACGTTATTGCAGACTATGAGGGCAGAAGCGCCAACAGTCAGATCATCGTACTGATCCGCGATCTGATCGAGGCATATGAAGAAAAGCACGGAACGATAAAAACAGGAAAAAGATGACCGAAGATCTTGAAAAAGACAAAGAATTCGATGCGATACGTTGCACGCAATTCTCTGTCTTTTTTCTTTGAAAATTTTATAAATATGATTGAAAATGAGCGGGAATTGTGATAAAATGATACAGTATTAAAAAGGAAGTTCAGCCCACAGTTTTTGAAGGGGGATCAAGATGAGTATTCGCATCGGTATTTTTGGCTATGGAAATTTGGGGCGCGGCGTGGAAAGCGCGGTCGCGCAAAACAGCGATATGGAGCTGGCGGCGGTCTTTACCCGTCGCGATCCGAGCGCGGTGAAGCTGCGCACGGCGGGCGTCCCCGTGCTGCACGCCGACATGATCGGCGAGATGGCTGATCGCATTGACGTGATGATTCTTTGCGGGGGATCTGCGACCGACCTGCCCGTGCAAACGCCCGCGCTTGCCAAGCGCTTCGATGTGGTGGATAGCTTTGACACCCACGCCAAGATCCCACAGCACTTTGAAAACGTGGACGCCGCCGCGAGAGAGGGCGGACACGTTGCGATGATCTCGGTGGGTTGGGATCCCGGACTGTTTTCCCTCAACCGCCTGCTCGGAAATGCGATCCTGCCCGACGGCAAGGATTATACCTTCTGGGGCAAGGGCGTCAGCCAAGGACATTCCGACGCCATTCGCCGCATCGAGGGCGTTGCCGACGGCAAGCAGTATACGATCCCCGTCCAGGCAGCGTTGGACGCCGTGCGCAGCGGTGCGGATCCCGACCTTTCGGTCAGGGAAAAGCACATACGTGAGTGCTTTGTTGTGGCAAAAGAGGGCGCTGACAAGGCGCGTATTGAAAAAGAGATCAAGGAAATGCCCAACTATTTTGCCGATTACGATACCACGGTGCATTTCATCACCGCTGAGGAATTGCGGCGCGACCACAGCGGTATTCCGCACGGCGGGTTCGTCATTCGCAGCGGTAAGACGGGCTTTGATCTTGAACACAAGCACATCATCGAGTACCGCTTGAAGCTGGACTCCAACCCCGAGTTTACCTCGTCGGTGCTGGTGGCGTACGCCCGTGCGGCGTACCGTATGAGCCGCGAGGGCATGTGCGGCTGCAAGACCGTGCTTGACGTGCCGCCCGCGTACTTATCCC
>JAGAMJ010000084.1 GCA_017624795.1 Clostridia bacterium | reverse complement strand
TGGAAAGCCCTGCCTCAAAGCGATAGCCCGTCAGATTGCGGGCAAAGCGGATACGGGAAGAGAATACCGTATCCGAATCGTTTCCTTTTACCTGATACCAAGCCATATGCTCACTCCCTTTCCAGCCCGCGGATCTCATCGCGCAGCTTCGCGGCTTCTTCGAATTTTTCGTCCTCGATCGCTTTGCCAAGCTGCGTTTTCAGATTGGTGAGGCGATCGCGCTTTTCCTTTTGCGCCCGACGCCCTGCGGGGGCGCGCCCCACGTGCGTCACGTTACCGTGAAGCGAGCGCAGGGTGGGGCGAAGCTCCTCCAAAAACGTGGTGTAGCATTCGGGGCAAAATGCCTTGCTTGATTTTAACAGGTCCCCCCAAACGGCGCCGCAGCCAGGGCAGCTCTTCGCACTTTCCTTTGCGCCTTGCGCGGTGATGCCGAACAGACCGTCCAAAAAATTGTTGTGGAATTGTGTGAAGGAAGGGAAGGAAAAGGCGTCGCTTGGCTCGGCAAAAAGCTTTTCGTCCGCGTTCATCTTTGCGGCGCACTCGGCACAAAGCTTGATCGAGCGGCTTTGCCCGTTTATTGTTTCCTCATAAAAGAAGGTCGCTTCATTTTGTTTGCAGTTTTCACATTTCATTATGGATCACCTCCGTAATCGTTTCACTTTTATTTTAATGCATCAGCGAGAGAAGAATGTGTCGGAATATCTGTGCGCGCACAGTATTTCTGCCCTCGGGCGTCACGTTTTGCAGCGCCGCGCCCGAAAGGGCGCTGTTGATGACGGTCGCCTCTCTTGACGTAATGATCTCTTGGTCCAAGAGGTTACGCAGATACGCCCTTGCCTCGTTTTCATCGATCTCCTCGCCAACGGCATAGAAAAAGTGCATCAGGTACTCGTCGCGGTGCATCTGCTTTCGCACGATGCGAATGCAGCCGCCGCCACCGCGGCGGGATTCGATGATATAGCCCCGCTCGGGGGTAAAGCGGGAAGTGATGACGTAGCTGATCTGGCTGGGCACGCACCCAAGACGCATCGCCATTTCGTTGCGTTGCAGCTCCAAGGCGCCACCGCTTTCCTCTAACATATTTTCAATCATTTTTGCGATTTGGTCAGCAAGCATGGTTTTGACCTCCTGTGTTTGACTTTCTTTGACCTTTGTGCTTTCATTATAATCCGAAAGTCAAACAAAGTCAAAGTCAAACAAAGTCAAAAACAAATTACCACAACCGATTACAGTCGATTATAGCGATTTAGCAGGGTATTATCTTCAAAAATCTCATTTTTTCAAAATCAAAAAAGGATCCCGAAAGCAGCGAATACTGCCTTGGGATCCTTAAAAATATTTGTCAAATGCCGATCGAGTAGACAACGATGCCAAGAATGATCAAAGCCGAGCCGATCAGCTGGCGGCGCGTGAATTTTTCTTTCAGGAAGAAGAATCCAAGAACGGCAACGAATACGTAGCCGAACGATTCAAGTATGGGTGCCATGGAAAGCGGAACGACTTTAAGCGCATACATCGAGATCAGCGTGCAGCCAAAAAACAGAAGATATCCGATGATGACGTAAGGGTTCAGATATTCTCTTATTTTGTTTGGATAACTTTTTTGAGCGCTTTTTTTGAGCAGTAACTGCGAAATAGAGGAAATGAAAACGCTGCCAAGCAGGATCAGGGAAAAGAAAAACAGCTCTTTATTCATGCTTCGCGCCCTCCTCACCGATCGAGGCATCGGTCAAAAGCCCGTCGCCTTTATCCTTTGTGGGTGCGGTCACCATGATCACAACGCCGATAAGCACGATAACACCGCCGATGATATTTGTCGCCGTGGGAATTTCCTTGAAGATGAGGATACCGAAAAGCATACCCCAAAGAATGGTCAGGGATTTGTTTGCAAAGGCGAAATTCAAGGGCAATCTTTTCAGCACCTGCTGCCAGAGTATGGCGTATATTCCCAGAATGAAGATCTGCAATCCGTAAAGCAAGATCCAATGCAGAGAAAAGAATGCAAGCTTTGATGCAAATTTCGCGCAAAGCGAGGTCAGTGAATATAAAAATATGATCGCGTGTAAGAAAAATATATTTTTCAGCTTGTCCATTTTGTGTTTTTGCCGCGCTGGGGCAAGACCTCCGTTGTTGATCGGAACATTGACGCGAAACGGTCGTTTTGCGTCAAAATTCATCTTAAATTATATCAAAAAGAGCGAATAAAGTCAATACGTATCAAAAAATAGCCACCGCTGACGCGGTGGCTATTTTTCTCGGATCATCGCCTCAAATACGGGCTGTTGAAATTTCTGTTATACGCGTCGGAAATGGCGTTCCAGGTCGTGCGGTTGACGGCACCTGTGGGTGCAAGCCCGTTTGCCTCTTGAAACGCCCGCACGGCGTCTGCGGTGGCGACGTCGTATTCGCCCGATTGCGGCACCTCGCCGATGCTGTCGTAGACGGCAGAGAGCTCCTGCAAGGCGTTTTGAATGATATTGACCAAAAATTGCACCTCGCCCACCTCAACGGTATAGTCCTCGGGGATCTGGGGGAAATGCCCGATCTGCCGCGGCGGCTGCTTTGATGCGACCGAGTTTGTGTAGACCTCAAACAGCCGCTCCCACGTTGCTTGATCGGCTCTGCCCGTGGCGGGCAGCCCCTCTGTTTGTTGAAAGGCGCGGAGCGCCTCCTCGGTGTCGCTGCCGAAAATGCCGTCTATGGGAACTTCTGTGATCTCGTCGTTAAAATAGGAAAGGTGCCTCAAATAGCGTTGCAGATTGCGGACCGCCTCTCGCTCGTTTTGATTCGCCATACGTTATACCCCCGTTTCAAAGCCGGGATATTGTCCCTCGCCTAAGATCTGCCCGTTGTAAAGATCGCTGTAAAGATCGGTCAGGGCATTCCACGTGATCGCAGACACCTGACCGTTGACGGGCAAGCCCGCCACCTCCTGAAAGGCGATGACCGCCTCTCTTGTACGCGGTCCGAAATAGCCCGTCACGCTGACGGTGGGGATAGAAGGGAAGGATCTTGCCACGTAATTCAGATACTCTTGCAGCACGCGCACTGTGTCAAAATCCGATCCAAGCCGTAAAACAACGCCCTGAAAGGGGATCACGTTGCCCTCGGAATACTCGATGGGAACGGTGGAAACGATGCCGAGATAGGCATCGTACAGCGCCTTCCATGTCAGGGGCCCGACGATGCCGTCAGCGACAAGCCCGAAGGTGTTTTGCAGGTCGATCACCGCAGCACGCGTGGAGGGGCCGAAGCTGCCGTCGATCCCCACGGGTGGAATACTTTCGTAAAAGCCCGAAAGGTAGTTGAGATAGTATTGCAGATTGGCGACGTTAACGCCGCTATCACCTTCGCGCAGCACACCGGGGTATTGCTGGGTGATCTCCTCTATGGTCACGCCCTCCGAATCGATCTCGTTGAGGCGCTTGACGGCGTTGTAGATGCGGCGGATATAGTACCAGGTCGACTTGCCGATGATGCCGTCGGGTGTGAGCCCGAAGATCTCCTGGAAGCGCCTTGTTGCCGCCTCCGTGTCCTGTAAAAAGATGCCGTCGGTCTGGGCGATCTTGGGGATCGAGGGATAGTTTTTAGAGATGCGGTTCAGCCGTATCTGTGCCACGCGCACCTGATCGTTGACCGAGCCGATCGTCAACGGGACAACGGGTGCGCTTTCCTCGGTGTTGGCGACAGGGGCGTCGCGCACGATGTCGATGTCATCGCCGTAATAATAGGTCAGGATCTCATAGGGCGTCAGCCCCTGCTCGGCAAGCTCTACCGTGCCCCATTGAGATAGCCCGTCACAGCTTACACGCCGCCCGTCGCAGTAAAGGGCAAACAGCGGCTCAACGCTGCCTTGTCTTCTAATATAGTTGTCAAACAGCTCGCCCGCCAGCTGACGGATATTGTCGAAAATATCCCGTCCCTCCACGAAGGACTGATCGATCGAGGTGGAGCTTGTGATGTCGAAATCGTATCCGCGCGAACGGTAGTATTCGGTATAGATGCGGTTCAGGGCAAAGGATATCTGCGCGTACATATTGGCGCGAATGGCATTTTCGGGCCAGGTGGGGTAGATCTCGCTGGAAGCGACGTTTGCCACGTATTCCAGAAACGGCAGGGTAACGTTGCGCGCGTTCTGTTCGGGACGTCCTAAATGTACGGTAATGCTCTCGGGTATGGTCGGTGTTCCGTTTGGCATTTCTTCACCCCCTCCAAAGCTGTGGCTCCTCGCCCTCAAACCGTTGTCCGTCGTTCAAGGTAAAGGGGCTGGGATATCCGCTTTCGGGCACGGGCACAAGATTGGCTTGCTGAATGGCGGTGATGCCGTCAAAGACGGGGACGTTTTGGTAAACGGCGTTCTCGTAATTGTCAAGCTTGACCTCAATATTATACATGGCATAGGGGCGCTCTGCCGAGGGGCGCATGGACGCGGCTCGCGGTGGGGCGGGCAGCCCGACACGCTCGGTGCGCCCGTCACTTCCCGATCGCAGCTCATAAAGAACGCGACCGCCCTCGCTTTCGCGCAGAGTAACAGCGGCGTTTGCCAGCGGGATCGCAGTGTTTGCGGTCGTGACCTGTACCACCAGAAAGCCGGTTCCCGACTGATCTGTTATGTTTCCATTCACGGTCTGTACCTCCTTTCGTTCAAGGGCAGTTTATGCAAGCGAGGCACGATGGGTTATTCATTTGGTAAAAGGAAGCGACCGTTTGCAAGGAAGATAACGAAAAAAAGACACCCGTGTGGGTGTCTTTTTTGATGGTGCCGGTGATCGGGGTCGAACCGATACGGTATCGCTACCACTGGATTTTGAGTCCAGCACGTCTGC
>JAGAMJ010000083.1 GCA_017624795.1 Clostridia bacterium | reverse complement strand
GGATCACCGTGTTTGGATTTTCGAAAAAGAAAAAAGCAAAAAAATTAGCCGAAGAAAAAGCTGCTGCTGAGAAAGCTGCTGCCGAGAAAGCCGCCGCTGAAAAAGCTGCTGCCGAGAAAGCCGCTGCCGAGAAAGCTGCTGCCGAGAAAGCTGCTGCTGAAAAAGCCGCTGCCGAGAAAGCCGCTGCCGAGAAAGCTGCTGCTGAAAAAGCTGCTGCTGAAAAAGCTGCTGCCGAGAAAGCCGCTGCCGAGAAAGCCGCTGCCGAGAAAGCTGCTGCTGAAAAAGCCGCGCCCGCAAAGAAAGCAGCTCCTGCCAAAAAGGAAGCGCCTGCCGCAAAAGCAGCTCCCGCCAAGAAAAGCGCCGAGCCCAAGAAGGTCGCCGAGCCCGTTGAGAGCGAGGAGATCACCGAGGAAGCAGCTTCCGCTAAGGGCAAGTTTGAGGTCAAGCGCACCTCCGACCGCCGCTATATGTTCAATGTGCGCGCGGGCAACACGCAGGTCATCGCAAGCTCACAGATCTATTCCTCGATGACGGCTTGCCGCAACGGCATTGACAGTGTGGGCAAAAACGCGCCCATCGCGCCCGTCGAGGATCAGACGCTTTCCAGCGTGAACGAGGAGAAATGCCCCAAGTTCCAGATCTATTTCGATAAGGCAGGAAAGTATCGCTTCAACCTGATCGCCGCCAACGGTCAGAATATCCTTGCCTGCACGCAGGGCTATACGCAGAAGTCCAGCTGCAAGAACGGCATCGAAAGCGTGAGAAACAACGCCCACGCAGCGATCGTTTTGCCAAACGACGACGAATAACAAAAGGGTTGTCACATTTAACCAGACCAAAAAGTCCGAAAACAAAGAAAAAGGGGCTTGCTCAAATTTCAAATTTGAGCAAGCCCCTTTTTCTTTCTTATAAACACGGCTCTGTTCTGACCATCGCTTCAAGGCACACAACGTCCTTCAAACGGGTGCGGATATAGTAAATGCCGTTCTCGCCCGTGGCGCGCTCCACCGTCAAAACGTCGCCAAAAGCCGCCTCGTGACAGTAGGAAAGCGACAGTCCCGTCACGCGAGTGTGCGCGGAATCGGGCAGAAAATCGCATACCATATCGGGGTATTTCGTGTTATTCATATGCATATTGTAGTCGATATCGGAATAGGCGATGCGGCGCTCACCGACGATCTCCCACGCAGCATCACGGGGCGAACGGTATCGGATCGGCATTTCTGTTTGAAGCTCCGCCTCGTCCCCAAAGGAAAGCGGAAAGTCGCCCGTTTTGACAAGCGAGCGATCGGCAAGGCGTATCAATGCCCACTGCGACATACCGCGCGCCACCTCCCTGCCCTCTCGCTTGATCAAGAAGCCACGGGGGAAGGTGTATCCCTTGCCCTCACAGGTGAAGGTTTCCACCGTGATATCCTCATAAGCGTGAATGGGCTCGCGCATCTCGATGGCGATGCGGCTCAAAATAAATCCAACACCCTGCTCGTCGCGAATGCGGTCAAGGGGCTCGCCCGCCGCCTCGAATTGGCGGTTTGCCGTTTCCTGCATAAAGGTCAAAACGCCGCTTGGGTGCACCTCGCGGCGCGCATCGGTGTCGTGCCAGCGGACGTTATAGCTTTCCTTGTATACCATACTGCTTCCTTTCCATTGACGAAAGGCACGCCCACCGCTGCTTGGTGTGGCGTGCCTTTGCTGCATCTATCAAAGCGTGTTCTGAGAGCCCAGCACGTTGACGATCTTGTGCTTGACCATCTTCTTGACCTCGTCACGGGCAACCGTCAGGTAGCCGCGAGGATCGAATACGTCGGGCTTTTCGCTGAATACACGGCGAATGCCTGCGGTCATGGCAAGACGGATATCGGAGTCGATATTGATCTTACAAACCGCCATGGTAGCTGCTTTACGCAGCTGCTCCTCGGGGATACCAACGGCATCGGGCAGCTTGCCGCCAAGCGCGTTGATCTCCTTCACGTACTCCTGGGGCACGGAGGACGCGCCGTGAAGCACGATCGGGAACTCAGGCAATCTCTTTGCGATCTCCTCCAAAATATCGAAGCGCAGAGGGGGCGGAACCAGAATGCCCTCGGCGTTACGGGTGCACTGCTTTGCGGTGAACTTGTAAGCACCGTGAGAGGTGCCGATAGAAATAGCAAGCGAGTCAACGCCCGTACGGGTGACGAAATCCTCGACCTCCTCGGGACGGGTGTAGGAGGAATGCTCGGCAACGACGTCGTCCTCAACGCCTGCCAGCACACCAAGCTCGCCCTCAACAACGACACCGTGTGCGTGCGCGTACTCGACAACCTTGCGGGTGAGCGCAACGTTATCCTCGTAGGCGTGGTGCGAGCCGTCGATCATGACAGAGGTAAATCCGCCGTCGATGCATGCCTTGCAGATCTCGAAATCCGCGCCGTGGTCAAGGTGAAGCGCAAGATCAACGCCGCTATCCTTGATGGCTGCCTGCGCCAGCGCCAGCAGATACTCGTGCTTTGCGTACTTACGCGCGCCTGCGGACACTTGCAGGATCACAGGGGACTTTGCCTCGGCAGCTGCCTCGGTGATCGCCTGAATGATCTCCATGTTGTTGATGTTGAAAGCGCCGATGGCGTAGCCGCCCTCATATGCCTTCTTGAACATTTTCTTGGTCGTAACAAGAGCCATAATGTTTCTCCTTTATGATATATTTTTACCAAACATCATTGTACCGAAAATTGCCGAAAAAATCAAGTGTTTTTGCGAAATTCCTCGAAAAAATAAGAAATCGGGGGCAAGTGCTTGACTTTCCCCCCCCGATTTCTTCAAAGGTCGCCGTCCTTTATCCAACGGTTTCGGGCGTCTTTGCAACGGCAGCTGCCGTTTGCTGCGGCGCGCTTTCCGTGCCCGTTACGGCGACTGCCGCGGCAGGCGAGAAGGCAGGCGTGGCACTTACCGTTTGGGGCGTGCGCGCGCTATGCGGCAGCAGTCCAAGACTGACCGCGATTGCGGTGTCGATCTCGCGCATCAGTTCCTCGTCCAAGTGTCCCATTTTTTCTTTCAGTCTGCGCTTATCCAGGGTACGCAGCTGTTCCAACAGCACCACCGAATCCCGCGAGAGCCCCGCGCGCGCCGCATATACGTCAATGTGTGTTGGCAGCTTTGCCTTCCCCATACGCGACGTGATCGCCGCCGCGATCACCGTCGGGCTGTATCTGTTGCCAACGTCGTTTTGTATGATCAGCACAGGGCGCATACCGCCCTGCTCCGAGCCCACTACGGGGCTTAGATCCGCATAGTAAATATCTCCGCGTTTCACACCGACTACCATAGCTTCCTCCATGTGTTATGTTTGTTTTTATTTTCCGCCGAAAAATGCCGTCTTAATCACCGGATATTTTTTCCTTTTGCTTTCAGTATATGTTTGAGCCGCAAAAACTGTCGAAAAAAGCGAGCGCTGTTTTTTGCGCCCGCCGTCTTGTATTTTTTGCTTTGATATGGTATAATACCATATTGACAAATATCTTAAAATGAAAGGAAAACGTCATGGACCGTATTTTTGGATTGGACCGTCCCGCAAGCGAGGGCGATCTTGCACATCTTTGCGCCTTTCACGATCCCATCTCCCTCTCGATCGCCGAGGAAATGCTAAGTGAAGCACAGATCCCCTTTTTGAAAAAGGAACGCGGCAGCGGTGCCGCGGTGCGGCTGATCACGGGCTTTCAGTCCTTTGGCACCGACCTTTTCGTGCGCCCCGAGGATGCAGAGAAAGCAAGCGAGCTACTCTCTCCCCTGCTCAATGGCGGCAGCATAGAAGCCGAGCAAGAGGAGCTGTAATATGAAGGAAATTTTACTTTGCAAGTACGGCGAGATCGTATTAAAGGGCGGCAACCGCCGCTACTTTGAGGACACCCTGGTGAGGGAAATGCGCTACCGTGCCGCGAATTTCGGCAATTTTCAGATCACAAACGTGCAAAGCACCATGACCATCGAGCCCGCCGACGACTTTGCCGATCTTGACGGTATGTTTGACGCGGCAAGACGCCTGTTCGGCATCGCCGCCGTTGGACGCGCCGCCGTGGCGGAAAAGAATATGGATAGCATTTTGGAGGTCGCCAAGGCGTATCTCCCCACCTTCCTGGAAGGCAAAAAGACCTTTAAGGTGGAAGCCAAGCGATCGGACAAGACCTTCCCCCTCTCCTCGCCCGAGATCTCGGCTGCGGTGGGGGGTGCTGTCCTGTCGGTCTGCCCCCGCTTGAAGGTGGACGTACATCACCCCGACGTCACGCTGCGCGTTGAGGTCCGCGACCGCGCTGCCTACGTGCACGCGGGACAGTTCAAGGGCGCGGGGGGACTGCCCGTCGGCACGAACGGCAAGGGGCTTTTGCTGCTTTCGGGCGGCATCGACTCCCCCGTTGCGGGCTGGATGATGGCAAAGCGTGGTGTGAGGCTGGAAGCGCTCTATTTTGAGTCGATGCCCTACACCAGCGAGCAGGCACGGCAAAAAGTGCTGGACCTCGCCGCACTTGTGGCGCGCTGGTCAGGCAGCATTATGGTGCACGTCATATCGCTCACGCACATTCAGGAGGAGCTGGTGCGAAATTGCGAGGAGGAATACTTCACGCTGCTGTTGCGCCGCTATATGATGCAGCTTGCCAATATGGTGGCAAAGAAGCAGGACTGTCAGGCGCTGATCACGGGTGAGAGCTTGGGGCAGGTCGCCTCGCAGACCATGCACGCGCTGAACGTGACAAACGCCCTTGCCGAGTACCCCGTGTTCCGTCCCGTGATCGGCATGGACAAGGAGGAGATCGTGCAGCTGGCACGGCACATCGGCACCTTTGAAACCTCGATCCTGCCCTTTGAGGATTGCTGCACCGTCTTTACCCCAAGGCACCCCAAGACACGTCCGCAGCTGGATAAGGTCATGGAGGAAGAAAAAAAGCTCCCCTTTGAGGAGCTTTGCCGCGAGGCATTCGAAACGGCGCAGTCGATCTATATTAAGGCGAAATTTTGAAAAGGAAGTGTACGTATGACCAAAATTGATATTTTTTCGGGCTTTTTGGGCGCGGGAAAGACGACGCTGATCAAAAAGCTGATCGCCGAGGGCTACCGAGGCGAAAAGCTGGTGCTGATCGAAAACGAGTTTGGCGAGATCGGCATTGACGGCGGCTTTTTGCAGGAAGCGGGCATCAACGTCACCGAAATGAATTCGGGCTGCATCTGCTGCTCCTTGGTGGGCGACTTCGGCAAGGCGCTGATCAAGGTGCTGCGCGACTATCACCCCGACCGCATTCTGATCGAGCCCTCGGGCGTCGGAAAGCTGTCGGACGTCATTCGCGCCGTGAAGGAGCTGAATAGCGACGAGATCGAGCTTTCGGCATTTGTGACCGTGGTCGACGCGGCAAAATGCAAGATGTATATGAAAAACTTCGGCGAGTTCTTTAACGACCAGGTCGAGAGCGCGGGCGCGATCGTTCTCTCACACACGGGCAAGCTCACCGACGAAAAAGTCGCTGCCGCCGTGGAGCTTTTGCGCGAGCATAACAAAAACGCCGTGATCGTGACCACCGATTGGGACAAGCTCACGGGCGGGCAGCTGCTTGCCGCGATCGAGCGAAAGGACACGCTTGACGCCGCGATCGAGGAGCTGAAAGGCGAGGACGCCTGCCCCGTTTGCGGACATCACCATCACGAGCATCACCACGAGCACGGCGAGCATTGCCACCACGACCACGAGCATCATAACGAGCACGGCGAGCACTGCCACCACGACCACGAGCATCATCACGAGCACGGCGAGCATTGCACCTGCGGCTGCCACGACCATCACCATCATCACGACGCCGACGAGGTCTTTGTGAGCTGCGGCGCGGAAACGGCAAGATCCTTTACCAAGGACGCCATCAAGCAAGCGCTTGATGCGCTTTGCACCGACACGAAATACGGCACGGTGCTGCGCGCCAAGGGCATCGTTGCGGGGGCCCACGGCAAGTGGATCCACTTTGACTACGTGCCCGGCGAGCCCGACGTGCGCGAGGGTGCTGCGGGCATCATCGGCCGCCTTTGCGTGATCGGATCCAAGCTTGACGTGAATGCGCTTTCGACGCTCTTTGGCGTCGAGCTCAAATAAGGGTGAGCGCTATGGCAAAGCAACCGCAATATCCCGTTTACCTGTTCACGGGCTTCCTGGAAGGCGGCAAGACCAAGATGATGCAGGATATCCTTGAAGATCAGGAATTCAACGACGGCTGCAAGATCTTGCTGATCGTGTGCGAGGAGGGCATCGAGGAATTTGACCCCTCCACCTTCTGGGGCAAGAACGTTCACCAAATGGTGATCGACCGCCCCGAGGATCTCACACACGAGCTTTTGTATGACTACACCGCGCATCACAGAGTCGACCGCATTATGATCGAATACAACGGTATGTGGCAGCTGGATACCCTTTACGCCGCACTGCCCGAGGATTGGTATATCTTCCAGCAGCTGCTGGTGGCAGATGGCTCCACCATTGAGCAATACAACGCCAATCTGCGCTCGCTTGTCTTTGATAAGCTGCAAAACGCCGACACGGTGATCTTCAACCGTGCCGAAAACGCAAATAAGGAGGCACTGCACAAGCTGGTGCGCGGCGTCAGCCGCCGTGCGACCATCGCTTACGAAACGCCCGAGGGAGAGCTGGAATACGACGAGATCGAGGATCCCCTGCCCTTTGACGTGAACGCGCCCACCGTCACCGTCGCCGACGAGGACTATGCGCTCTTTTACCGCGACCTTGCCGACTCTATGCCCGATTGGCACGGCAGGACCGTAAAGTTCAAGGGCATGGTGGCACGCGACAAGGAGCTTGGCGCGCGCGCCATCGTTGTGGGACGCCACGTGATGACCTGCTGCGCCGATGATATCGCTTTCAGCGGACTTGTGTGCAATTTTGAGAGGGACGTGACGCTCAAAACCGGTGAGTGGATCGTGGTCACCGCCAAGATCCGTGTGCAAGAGCACAAGCTTTACGGCTCCAAGGGCCCCGTGCTTTACGCCACCGACGTGGCGCTGACCTCGGAGCCAAGGCAGCCCGTCGCAACATTTTACTAAAAAAGACGTGGGGAGGACTTTTGCAAAAAGTCCTCCCCACACCCCTTTCAAAAGCTTTCAAAAAAGAATTTGTAGTAGCCGGGCAGACAAATCCGGCACACCGTTGCGTTATCCTTTGAGTAAAAAAAGCACCGCCTTGAAGGCG
>JAGAMJ010000002.1 GCA_017624795.1 Clostridia bacterium | reverse complement strand
GCAGGAAGCCCTTTTTGGCTTCGTTCAGAGCAGCGGAAAGCTGTGCGTCATCGGGCAGCACGTTTCCTTCGCCCGCCGCGTGCCAGAGATCGGTGAGCGCACCCATCGTTGGAAGATAAGCGCCGTTTGTGCGCTCCATCACCTCTTTTGCCGCCAAGAGAACTGTCAGGGTGTGGGGCGAGAGCTCGGTTGCCGCGCGCTCACGGTTGATGCGCGAAACGTCACTTTCCTCTTTTGTGCGAGAAAGCGCGGTTTCAATCTCCGCAAGCAAGCTTTGCACGTGCGAAAAATGCGTTTCGGCATTGGTGTCATCACCGTATATCCGCAACGTAAAAAGCGTGTCCATCACAAAAAATTCCTTCTCGGAACAGTCCTTTTTGCCAAGCGAGCACGCCCCAAGAGAAAAACATAATATAATTGATAATAGAACAGATATTATCCTTTTTATCATTTTCAACCTCTTTTGAAGAGTTTTTGAAACCGAGGCGAGATCATATTCAGGAGCAATCCCGTAATGCCGCCCATCACTGTTCCCGCAAGCAAGAGGATCGGCAGATAGGTCAGCAACACACCGCTGTCAAACAGGATCACGGCAGCCAAGATCTGCCCGACGTGATGCCCTGTTGCCGAGAGTATAGACACTCCCACAAAGCTGAATATCCGATCGTAAAACGGGCGGCAAGCAAGCAAAAGCAGATACGCACAAAGACCGCCAAGGGCAGAAAACAGAAAAGAAACAGGGGTACCGAACAGCAACGCAGAAAGCCCGATGCGTGCGGCGGAAACGATCAGGGCGTCAAGCGGTGAGCCGAGAAAAAAGAGTGCTGTGATCACCACGTTGGCAAGCCCCAGCTTCACACCCGGAAGCGGTATCAAGAGCGTGAGTGGTACCAGATGCTCGACAAAGGAAAAGATCATGGCAAGTGCCAGCATTACGGCATTTCTGCAAAGGCGCGCCACACGTACATCAGCCCGCGACAAAGTCGGCATCGCCATTCCCTCCTCCCGCGATCTTCACCGAAACGCCCGCCGCCGCACAGACGATGGACGTTCCCTTTGATGAGATCCTGCCTGTATGCTTGCAAACAAGATCGGGGCAATCGGCATCACGCACAAAGATCTCTCCATTCTCAACACAGACCGTCAAGTGATATCCACGCGCGGTGATCGGATAAACGGTATCCTTGGAAAGCGGCAAAGTCGCAACGACCTCACCCTCGACAAGGATCTGCGCCGCACTTCCCCGTTCTGCCGCCAAAAACGCCCATAAAAGCGCCCCGACAAGCAATAGCACAAGAAGGATCGCCGCAAGGTCGCCCACGCGAAAAAGCGCCGTCTTTTTTTCGTTTTGCACGGTGATCCCTCCCTTACTTGTTTTCTATCCTCATTATACCGCAAACTGTTGCAAAAAGCAAGAAAAAGGTTGCCCTGCGGCAACCTTTTTACTTTATTCTTTTTTCCCGATCAGACAGGTGATAAACTCCTTCGCCTTTGTAAATTCTGCTTCGTCGCTGTTTTTACCCAAAAACAGCGGCGTTAAAAGGCAGATCACCGTATCGGCGGGCAACACTTGCATACTGCTGTTTTCCTTGTAAAGCGCGGTATCTCCCAAGCGCACGCCGTAGCAGGCAGCTTTTCCGTCTGCGTTGACAGCCGTGATCGCGCCATCGGGCATATAGCCAAGCACAGAGGTCAGATCCATCAGCTTCCCTTGCATTTCCTCATAAAGCCAAGGATCCAGCAGCAGGACTGACGCCTCGCCTGTTTGCACGTAGCTGTAAAAATTCTCGTATTCCCTGTTATTATTAGCGGTGTTGATCATCACGTCCTGCTGACGGTAGCTCTCGATCTGCTCTTTGGAATAGACAGTATAGTTGACGACATCGACCTTTTTAACACCGTCACCGTCAAAATCGGCGGGCAAATAGGTGGCAAGGCAGTTTTTCAGATCCGCTATCCCCGAATCCTCGCTGATAAAGTTATACGGTCCAACAGCCACCACGTTGATATCTCCGCTTTTTTCTTTTCCGCACATTTGCAGCACGCAAACAAGCGCTATGACGGCAAAAAAGCTGATGATGATGGTTTTCCACTTGTGGTGATACCAAAAGTTGTCAAACCAAAGATAAAGCTTGCCGTGCTGTCGCTCGGAACGGGCTCTACCGCTGCCAAGCTGTATCTCGCGCCCTTGCAGCTTTTCTTCTTTTTTGTTTTCGGAATCGTGCATTTGCAATCCTTTCCCGCATCAAGCGGCATTATCCTTTCAATAGGCTGATCGCCTCCCTATGTAACCAAGGGAGGCGATCGTCAAATCAATCGACGGGCTTCATCGTCGGGAACAGCAAAACGTCACGAATGGACGCGCTGTCGGTCAGCAGCATCACCAAACGGTCAACGCCAAAGCCAAGACCGCCTGTGGGGGGCAGACCGTATTCAAGTGCAGTCACGTAGTCGTAATCGACCTGCGCGCGGCAGTTGGGATCCAGCGCCTTACGCTCGGCGACCTGACGCTCGAAGCGTTCCTTTTGGTCGATGGGATCGTTAAGCTCCGAGAAAGCGTTGCCAAACTCGGTAGCATTGATGAAATACTCGAAGCGCTCGGTGTATGCGGGATCCTCGGGCTTGCGCTTGGCAAGCGGGCTGATCTCGACGGGATAGTCGTAGATAAAGGTGGGTTGGATCAGCTTGTCCTCAACGAATGCGTCAAAGAACTCGGCAAGGATCGCGCCCTTTGTAGGTACTTCGGGCAACTCCACGTGCTTTTCCTTGGCAATAGCGATCGCTTCCTCGTCGGATCCGATCTCGTTGAAGTCCACACCGCTGTATTTCTTCACCGCTTCCAGCATCGTCATACGTTCCCAATGCCCAAGGTCGATCTGATGGCCGCAGTAAGGAATGACCAGACTGCCGCAGACCTTCTCGGCAACGGTACGCATCATTTCCTCGACCAGATCCATCAATGCGTGGTAGTCGGTATATGCCTGATAGAGCTCAATACTGGTAAATTCGGGGTTGTGCTTGGGGTCCATACCCTCGTTACGGAAAATACGGCCGACCTCGTAAACGCGGTCCATACCGCCCACGATCAAGCGCTTCAAATACAGCTCGGTTTCGATGCGCAACACCATATCCATATCCAGGGTGTTGTGGTGTGTCATAAAGGGACGGGCGCTGGCGCCGATCTCGAAGGGTGTCAAAATGGGGGTGTCGACCTCCAAAAAGCCCTTTCCGTCAAGGAAAGCGCGAAGCTCACGCAGGATCATGCTGCGCTTCACGAAGGTATCCTTGACCTCAGGATTCATGATCAGATCCACGTAGCGCTGGCGGTAACGCATTTCCTGGTCCTTCAGACCGTGAAATTTCTCGGGCAGGGGCAGCAAGCTCTTTGCAAGGAGCTTGACCTCGGTGCAGCGCACGCTGAGCTCGCCCATCTTGGTG
>JAGAMJ010000082.1 GCA_017624795.1 Clostridia bacterium | reverse complement strand
AGCCCGAGTTCCCCGCTGAGCTGGAGCGTCTTTACAACATCGATGAAACCGTGATGCGTTCGATGGTCATCCGCCTTGAATACGAGGCAGTGGCAAAAGCCGTCGAAGCACCCGTAGTGGAAGCTGCCCAGGTTGCCGCCGAGGAAGCCGTTGAGGTCGCCGAGGCACCCGCTGCCGAAGAAGTGACCGAACCTGCTGTTGATGCAGAATAATTAAAAAAATTCAGGAGGCGATTAGTATGTCGAGTTTGAACCTTAATAAAGTCGTGCTCTGTGGACGGCTGACCGCCGATCCCGAGCTCAAGCAGACCCAAAACGGTGTGGCAGTCGTAACCTTTACGCTTGCCGTCAACCGCAGATTCCAATCCCGTACCGCCGATGCCGCAGGCGGTCAGCAAGCTGATTTCATCAGCTTGGTTGCTTGGCGGCAGACCGCTGAATTCATTTCCAAGTACTTCAAAAAGGGCTCCGCTTTGTGCGTGACCGGCTCGATCCAGACCAGAAGCTGGCAGGATCAGCAGGGCCAGCGCCGCTACGCCACCGAGGTCGTGGTCGACGAAGCCATGTTTGTTGACAGCCGTAATGAATCCGGCAGCGCCGGCTACACGCCCGACGCATACGCCGCTCCTGCTCCTGCCTTCTCCACCCCCGTGGCAGAAGCACCCAATTTCGAGGAGCTGAAAGCGGACGACGATCTGCCCTTCTGACAGATCACACATTTTAATTAGGAGGATTTCTGATCATGGATAGAACCGAAAACACCGCACGTCCCGTGCGCCCCATGAACCGCAAGAGAAAAAAGGTTTGTGTTTTCTGCGCAGACAAGGTTGCTTTTATTGATTACAAGGATACCGCAAAGCTTCGCAAGTTCATCAGCGAGCGCGGCAAGATCCTGCCCCGCCGTATCTCCGGCACCTGCGCAAAGCACCAGCGCGAGCTGAACACCGCTATCAAGCGTTCCCGTCAGGTCGCATTGCTGCCTTACGTCACCGACTAATGCGGCTTGCGCAAAAAGAGCCGCCGTCCGATTTCGGACGGCGGCTCTTTTTTATTCTGCTGATGAAGCATCCGCTTTTTGGGATCGCTTTCCTTTTACAAGCAGGATCATAGCATCAACGGCAAGCGCAATCTCACACGCGATCAGCAAATAAATGAAAAGGTTGCCGATATAGGAGTAGAGCGTGCGCGAGGCGGTGGGATAAACGGTAGAGATCGAAACGCCGTCCACAAGCGGGGGCAGCTCGGCGTCAGCTTCGCCTCTTGGCGAGATGATCGAGGAAATGCCCGTGTCGGCAGAACGAATGATATAGCGTCCGCTTTCCACGGCACGCAGGCGCGCCTGCGTGTGGTGCATATACACGCCCACCGAATCCAAAAACCAGGAATCGTTGGTCGAAAGGCAAATGAGCTGCGCGCCGTCGCGCACAGTTTCCAGCGTGAGCTGCTCATAGATCGAATCAAAGCAAACAAGCGTGCCGACAGGTCCCGCCTCGGTCTGCACGATCGCGCTGTCGGTGCCGGGATCGAGGTCGCTGCTTAAAATATTCATATCGGCAAGCGGTGGGATCAGCACCTCGATGACCTCACGCATCGGCACGAACTCACCAAACGGCACCAGCCGCCGCTTGGCATACACGGTACTTGACACCGTGCCGTCGGGATAAACGGTGAAAATGCCGTTATAGTGCTGATCGCCCTCGTAATGAAACGCGCCGCAACGGATCGTCACCCGATACCGCACGGCGAGATCGCGTACGTACTTGCCAAGGGCGTTGTCCTCGGTCAAGGAATACGGCAAAAAGGTTTCGGGAAAGACCACGAGCTCCGCCCCCGCCGCTGACGCCTCGGCGGTATATTTTTCATAGATGGCGTAGCTTTTTTGGTTGCTTTCCGCGGTCCATTTGTTCGACGAGCCGACGTTTCCCTGCACGGCGGCGACCACGATGCCCTCACCGCTATGCGTGTCGGCACTCAAATACCCGATCAGCCCGACGCCCGCGTGAAGCGCAAAGACGGCGGCGCACACAATGGCGGCAAGGCGTACCCGATCCAGATGAAGCACGGCATACGCGACAAGCCCGTTGACCGAAACGATGGCGAAGGTAATAAAATACGAGCCAAACAGCGACGCGCTGTGGAACAGAACGCCACATTCCGACTGCCCCAGCGCAAGCCGCGCCCAGGGCACGCCCGCCCACGTGAAGGTCTGCGACCATTCTGCGACGGTGTAGACCGAGGCGAACAGGAACGGCAACAAAATGGGCGCTTTTTTGAGCAACCGTGTGCGCGAAAGCGCGACAAACACGGGGAAGGTCAAGGCGGAAAAGACGGTTTGCAAAAGCGATAGCCCAAACCAGCAAATGGCGATCAGTCCGATCGCCTCGCCCTTGCTAACGCCCGCGAACTCCATGGGGTACAGGTCAACGAACCAATGCCAGATCACCAGATAAAAGGCATAAAAATAGAGCAGTCCAAGCCCGTATGCCTTCCTGATACCGATGCGCTCGCGCTCGTTCTTGCCGAAAAGATATAAAAGCATCGGCACCATGGAAAGCCACTGTAAGGCGCCGATCTTTGGGAAAAGCAGGCACAGTGCCATCAAAACGGCGCCAAGGGGCAGCAGAACGATGCGCGGCATGCGTAAAATCGCCGCTTTTGCGCTTGATAACACGCTCAAAAAAGCGGTTTTTTTCATACCGTTTGCCCCCTTTTCCATCATTTTTCAAATAAAGTCCTTCAAGAACCAGACCTCGCTTTGATCGATCGAAAACTCCTTGCCCGAAAGATACCCCAGCGCCCCCGTACCGTCAAAGTCAAAGCGCAGCCGCACCGCGTAAAGCGCCTGGTGCTTATAGCCCTTGCCGCGCTCGGCGCGGTTCACGCCGTATTTGCCATCGCCAAGCAGTGGGTGTCCGATGTGCGCCATATGCGCGCGGATCTGATGCGTGCGCCCCGTCACAAGCTCGACTTCAAGCAGCGAATTGCCGTTTCTTTCGGCAAGCACACGGTAACGGGTGATGATGGTCTTCGCGCCCTTGAAGGGGCGGTCGGAGATCTGCACCTGATTTTTGTCGCTATCCTTTAACAGGTATCCCCGCAGCTCGTCGGCGCGGCGTTGCAGCTTGCCCTTTACGGCGCAAAGGTAAAACTTGCTGATCTCGTTTTGGCGGATCTTCTCGTTCATCACGCGAAGCGCTTCGGCATTCTTGGCGGCGATCACGATACCGCCCGTGTTGCGGTCGATGCGGTTGCAAAGGGAGGGTGCGAAGCTCTGCCCGTCCTCGGGATCATACTCGCCCTTCTGAACGAGATACGCCTTGACGT
>JAGAMJ010000081.1 GCA_017624795.1 Clostridia bacterium | reverse complement strand
AAATATGCCTGCAATTGCGCCGAACGCGTGCCGTGCTGCTCCTCACCATTCTCATCGATCCACGTATACGTTTCTTCGGTATCCAAGGAAGGGTCGATCAGTTCCCACACGCCCCAAAGAGAGCCGGTGTCCTTAATACCTATGATAGACGGATCGGTATTCAAGGATTTCTCCCACGCAGCGTAATTTTCGGGTACGTCCGTGGCATTCAGCATGCCAAAATCGCCGCCGCCTAATACCTCAAGCGTATTGGTAATATCAATTCCCTGGCTCGCCATTTCCTCGCGCCAAGACACGGATAGATCTGCGTCAACCTGCGTTTTCCACGCACGAACCTCCGTCGACGCCTTGGCACTTGCCTTGGAAAGACTTTGTTCACTTTCACTGGAATGCATATAATACGAATTGATCTTACCACCCATCACCGCACTGGTAATAAAATGTGTACCGTAACGGTCAAAAAAAGTAGCAGGTGACATATCCGAGTAAAGATCTGCCTTAAACGCATCCGTCATGATACTGCGATAAGTCGCCAGGTCACTCTGCATTACGACATAAAACTGTTGATTTGTAATACTGATACATTGATAAGACAGAGTTTTGGCGTTTTTGTTTTCGTTGCTGTATTTAGCAGAAAGCTCTACGCTGCCACCAAGCGATTTTTTGCCCCATTTCACGCCAATGTTGGCACTGGCATTCCATTTTTGGGAAAACTCCTCCATACTACTGCTAACGATCTCGTCCACATAGCTGTATTTGGAATCCACACGCAAAAGGCGCTGATTTTTAATGCCTTCCGCAGTAAAGATCGGTGCACTCAGCTTTACGTATTTATCGGAAAACACTGAGGAGCGGATCACGTCGAAGCCGTAGCCAAGATAGGACTCACTTAGATCCTCAAACTGAGAATATGCTCCTTCCAGCGTGATCGCTCCACCTGTCAGCTTCACGTTCAACGGCTCAGTGAACGCAGAACTGCTATAAGTTGTTCCGTCTGCATTTGCTTTCACGGCAAATGCATGATCGCCGTCCGAAATCTCGGCAAGAGAAAATTTGATGTCATCACAAAATTCCTCTTTTCCGTCAATGCTGACAGTATAGCGGGTTGCAAATTCCACCGCATTCCAACAAAGATATCCATCCTCGATCCACACAGCGGAAGGTGCCGCCAATGCCGGTAGCGTTCCCGATCCCCCCGGCAGCAAATCACCCGCATCGTTACAAGCTGCTAAAACAGCGCAAAAAAGCAAAAGAATACACACCATGCGTATGAATTTCTTCATCTTCTATATCCTCCTTACCAAAATATCCCGTTTCGGGATATTTTTATTATACCAATCTGGTATAATTTTGTCAAGGATAAAAAATATTATTTTATAAGAGGGTTGCGCCCTTGAAGTATTCTCACTCTAAAAGGAGTCTTTTGATGAGATTGAAGGTGTTGCGCGAACAAAAGAAAATATCTCAATTGAAGTTAGCAATGGATCTAAATATGAACCAAAACAGTATCAGCCGATACGAAAACGGCGTTCGCGAGGCAGATTATGCGACGCTGATCAAATTCGCTGACTATTTCAATGTTTCGATTGACTATCTTTTAGAGCGAACCGACAATCCCGAATTGCACAAATAAATCAAGCCCGTATCGCGATGCGATACGGGCTTGATTTATGAAGTACGTTATTCTTTCACGGCGATCAGGTCCTTGGCGTAGGGCAGCGACATGATCCAATCGCAAAGCGTATGCCATTCCGGCAGCTTATGGGTGCGGCGGGCATAGTAAATATTGATCAGGTTTTCATAATTCATGGTGACGGTACGCATCTGATCAAACGAGGAGGGCAGCAGCTGGATCATATTGTGCCACGCCTGCTTGTTGGTCTTATCCTCTACAAATTTCAAGCGCTCGCTTTCAAGATACGCGATCAGCGCGTCCAGCGCGGCAAGTCCGCCCTCATCGAGCCGATCGTGCGAAAAATCACCCCGTTCAAAGGGTTTTACGTGAATTTTGTGCATCGTAGAGGTGGAATTGGCAACCGTACCTACCTTGTAGGTATCAAATTCCTTCCACCAATAAAGGGGTGCGGTAATGTCCACCGAAACGAAGATCTGGCGAAGGAATTTGCGGTGGTCGCTGCCCGCGTGCGCAAGGCGCTTTGCAAGATCCAGGTCGTTTGGACCAAGCACGTAGCTCCCGTTGCTGTCGTAGGCGCTATCCATACGCGCCCAGCTGTTCATCGGGTTGCGCGCGCCGCGAATGGCATTTTCCATATTCATCACAGAGGTGCGTTCGACTTTCAGCATGTCACTGACCTTCCTTTTTGATCAAATTTTGCGCCGCCTGCACGACCGATGCGGCGTCTATACCTGCCGCCGCAAAAACCGTTTGCCCGGCGGACGGTGCGAGAAATCCGTTTTCCGTACCCATGATCACGCGTTTTCTGCCCGCAAGGGCGCCGCAGCGTTCAAGCGCATCGGCAAGGTTCATACCAAAGCCCCCTTGGCGCAGCTCCTCCTCCAAAAGGATCAGATCACCGCCAAGCATCGGGGCAAGCTCCGACGCCAAGTTCCCATACGGGGCAATATATTCGCAAAGCAGCACACGCGTCGGGACACCTTCGTCGCGGAGCTGCCGTGCCGCCTGTAATGCCTCGGCGACGATGCGTCCGTGTGTCACGACGGTGATCCGTGCCTTGTCGGCGGCATCGCCCCACGCGCGCACGCCAAGCTCTTGCCGATCGTCCTTGGTACCGTAAAAAGCAGCAACGGTATCGGGATCCTCGGTTCCGTTTGGATAGCGAATTGCCGAAATACCCTTTTCAAGCGCCAGCGCCGTCTGCAAGGATCGGCAAAGTCCGCTTCGCGTGACGGGCGTGTAGATATGCGCATCGGGGATCTCGGACAGGATCGCCACGTCAAATATCCCGTGATGCGTGGGGCCGTCCCCCGGGTTGAGCCCCGCACGGTCGATGCAGAGCACGGTCGGCAGATCTTGCAGTGCCGCGTCGTGTAAAAGGTTGTCGTACGCGCGTTGCAAAAAGGTGGAATATACTGCGACCACGGGGCGCAGTCCGCCCGCAGCCAGCCCTGCGGCAAAGGTCACGGCATGCCCTTCGGCAATACCAACGTCATAAAACTGCTTTGGGCGTGCCGCGTGAAACGCTTCCAGCCCCGTGCCGCAGCTCATCGCGGCGGTGATGGCACAGATGCGCTCGTCCTGCTCGGCAAGACGGGTGAGCTCTTCGCCAAAGGTTTCGGAAAAAGTCGCCCCGTTTGGCACCTTTTTGCGCGGTGAAAGCGAATGATAGGTGTTAGGATCCTGCTCGGCAGGCGCATAGCCCTGTCCCTTTTTGGTTTTGACGTGCAGGATCACCGAGGTCCCCAACCGCTTGGCGTGGCGCAAAAGCGCCTCCAAGCCCGCGGCATCGCCCCCTTCAACAGGTCCGCGATAGCGGATATCCATATGCTCGAACAGATTTTCCTTATAAAACACGTGCTTGATGCGGCGCTTGATGAAGCGCAAAAGCTTGTAGATGGGGCGCCCCAGCAAGGGAATATGCCGCAACGCGCTTGCGGTAAATTCCTTTGTTTTCAGATAGTTGTGCGAAACGCGCAATTTGGACAAATGCCGCGCAAGTCGCCCCGTGTTGGGGGATATTGACATTTCGTTCTCGTTGACGATCACAATCAGGCGCAGATGGCGCGCACAATTGTTGAGCCCCTCATAGGCAAGTCCGCCCGACAATGCCCCATCGCCGATCACGGCAACCGTCCAGGCGTCGCTGCCCTTTCGGTACTCTGCCTCAGCCATACCGATCGCCGCCGATATCGAGGTCGAGCTATGCCCCGCGCCAAAGGCGTCGTGCGGGCTTTCAGCGCGCTTGGTGAAGCCCGAAATGCCCCCCGCTTGGCGCAGGGTATCAAACGCTTCCTTTCTGCCCGTGAGGAGCTTGTGCACGTAGCTTTGGTGTCCCACGTCAAAAATGATATGATCCTTTGGGGAATCAAACGCTCTGTGGATCGCAAGCGTCAGCTCCACCACGCCAAGGTTAGAGGCAAGATGCCCACCGTTTTCGGAAACGCGAAAGACAAGATAATCTCGGATCTCACTTGCAAGCTGCCCCATTTTGTCAGCAGGAAGCGCTTTGAGATCCGCGGGCGAGGAGATGCTGCCAAGCAACGGCCATTTATCGAATTGTTCCAAGGCGATCTCCCCTTTCTTTCATACTTATAACAGTATACCACACTTGCCTGCCTTTTGCAAGCCAAATGCAATAAAAATCGCGAGCGGTGGCGCGTTACACACAGAAAAAAGCGGAAATAAAAGTCAAAGGGGCTGAGTCATTTAGATGCAGAAGGCGCGATCTCGACACGAAAGGCGTATAGAAATACGTCAAGTGCCGAGAGCGCACCTAAAAAACACACATAAAAATTGAAATTCGTAAGAATTTCTACCTAAAAACCGCTTTCTCTGCCATTTTTGTGACAGAAAAAGCGGTTTTCTTTTTTATTACTTTTTGTGTGTTTTTGTTCGGCGCTAAATGAAGCAGCCCCTATTTTTTAGTTTTCGGACGGATTTTCCCCAACCGTATTGCTTTTTTTGAACACCTGATAGACGGGATCGCGCACTACAAGCAGCAGCGCACCGTACACCGCAACGCAAGGCAAAACGATCAAAGCGATGCCCAAAATGCCCTGCGGCGCCACCAAGGAAACGGCATAGCCGACGCCGCCCATGATCGCGGTAAAAATGCCGTAGCGAAGCAAGAGCTTCAACACGGAAAGCACGCGGATCTCGCGGCGCACAAAGTAGAACTGCACGGTAGTGACGACCAATTCAGCAATCACGGAAGCGATCGCCGCCCCCCTCGCGGCAAAGGCGCGAATAAGGAAAATGTTGAGTACAACGTTGACCAAAGCGCCCGCAAAGACCGATGCCGTCAGCAGCTTTTCCCTTCCCGTTGGCACCAGATACTGAATACCGATGACGTTGCTGCACCCAAGGATCGGGAACAGCAAAACAAAGACCTGAATGATGGGGATCACGGGCTCAAAGCCGGGGCCGTAAAATATGGGCACGAAGCGCGTCAGGATCAGCACAACGCCCAGCGCAAGCGGCAAGCCCAGCGCAAAGATCAAGCGGAACGAGCCATAGATCAAGCGGTCGACCTCTTTTCGGTCGGTCCTCCACAGCACGGCAACGCGGGACGCCATCACCGCCCCAAGCGAGGTCACCAACGCCATAAGCACGTTGACCAGGCGGTGGCTTTGCTCATAGTAGCCGTTTTCAAGGTCCGAGCCCGTGATCAGTCCGATCATGGTCTTATCCAGCACGGTGTAGACCTGAATGGCAAACTGCGAAACGAAAAGCGCTAACGCGGGCAGCAGGTGGTACAGCAAGCGGATACGCACGCCGCGCACGCGCACGATATAGCGACGCAAACCAAAAAAGCTCAATAAATGGGCAAAAAGCAGCGAGGCACAATACAGACAAACGTAGATCACCAGATCCTCTTTTGTCTTGACGAACACAAAAATACCGACCATCGCCAAAACGCGTCCAACGGTGGTGCAAACGGCGATGGGGGCAAAATCCTCCATGCCCTGATAGAACCACGTGATATCGACCGCAACGGTCAGGATCTCGATCGCCGCGACCGCATACAAGAGGGGCGAGGACGACCTTGGCATGATGGTGAGGCAATAGATCAGACACGCCAAAACGGCTCCGCACACGCGGAATAGCAAGATCTCAAAGAAAAGGCGGCTTCGCTCCTCGGGGCGATCCTTTACACGCGCGACCTGCCGTTGCCCGTAAATGGTCGTGCCAAGCGCCGCGGCAAGGGCGAAATAGGACACGATCGACTGTGCAAACGAGTACTGACCGATCCCCTGCGCCCCCAACACACGCGAGAGGTACGGGGTGGTGACCAGCGGCAGCGCGATGGCAAGGATCTGATAGATCAGATTGAACAGATAATTCTGTGCAAACGATCTCTCGCGCAAAGCGCCGCTTGCTCTCAACATATCCGACCGAGATGGGCAGACAGCGCCCCTTGCCCGGTCTTTTCTCTTTGTAAATACTTCATGATATCCTTCTTATTTCTTTTTTGGATCCCAGCCCGGGCGGTACACGGCATGCAGCCCTGTTTTGCCCGCCTTGGCATCGCGGATCCCCGCCCTGATGACCTTGATCTTTTGGAGGTTCAGAGAGCGAAAGCCCGTGAGCAGCCGCATGCACGCGCGACGGCGGAACGCCGTCTTACCGAAATGCTCCAAATACATGATCAAGACGTTTCGCGTTTCGTAATAATCGCGCCAGGAGGCGTTTCTGCTATACGGTGTATTGCCCTGGTGGCAAAGGACCGCGCGCGGCAGACAAAGCATCTTGCCGCATTGACGAACACGCAGCGCGTGCTCGAAATCGTCGCTGTATATGAAAAATTCCCCTCTGGTCACGCCTACTCTTTCCAGCGCCGATCTGCGGATACAGGCGCCGATATAGGAAAAAAAGTCGATCTCAAAAAAGTCCTTTTCATATTCCCGCTCGGGCACAGGCTGATCGATCCTGCCAAGCGCCCCCAAACGGATACGGCATCTGTGCCCAAGCGCATATCCCGCCCCCGTATCCACGCTGCCGCAAAGTGCGGCGCATTGTGCGGCAAGCTCGGGATTTTTCTCACAAAAATCGGCAAGCTGCTGCAAGGTATCCGCGCGCGGGCGCGCATCGTCGTCTGAAACGAACACCCATTCGTGCGGCAGCTCCATCGCCTTGGAAAGTCCCGCGGCAAAGCCGCCGCTGCCCCCGACGTTTTCGGGCATCGTGACAACGATATGGGCGATCTTTCCCTCCTGTGCCTGCCACGCGGCAAGCAGCGCGTCGGTGCCGTCGGTGCTGTGATTATCCACCACGATCACGGCGCGGGGCAGGTGTGTTTGCGTTTCGTATGCCTTTAAGGTCTTTTCCAGGTCGTCCCTTCGGTTAAAGGTGACCAACACCACGCATATATCCATGAAATTTCCTTTCACCGATCAAGCGATCAATGCTTGAACTTGTCCAGCACGGCGCGGCAAACGGTCTTCATGGAAAGCTCTGTGCTTGCAAACCATTTTTCGCACACGCGCAGCTTTTTATGATGCACCCACACGTGCAGCAAGCGCTCGCCCAGATATCCGAACAGGCGCTTTTGCACCGCGTTGTAGTTGCTGATGTCGGTATGCTGCTCTACGTACGCAAGCACCGAAAACAGCCACTCGCAATAGGCGTCTGCCCTCTCTTTTGACATAATGAACATATTGCACTGATGCGTTCTGTGCATCGCCATGACCTCGTCAAAGCTGCCGAGATAGTCGGGAAACAGCTCCTCCACCGCGCGGCGCGTGGTGGCAAGATCGCGCTGATTGTTTGCATCGTGTGCCTCAAATTGCTCTTTGACGGTCCTGCGGCCAAGGTGCACGCGGTGCGGCAGGATCACGTCGTATTTTTCAAGGATCTTTTCGATCTGCTCGCCCGTAAGCACGTGGCGCAAATGACGGTCAAGCGGCACCGACGAGAAATATCTGCGGTAATGGCACAGTCCCACCACGTCCGCCTGTACGTTTTTCCAGATCCAATAAAGTCCCGTCAGCTCACAGTAGGACGCGTTTTTGTGCGAAATATGCTCGCCCGTATCGTCCTGCAAAAAGCCGAGGGGCTCTTTACCCTCGCTGCCGACCTGCAACGGGCGGTAGATCGGCGAAAGGCGCGGAGAGATGTCAAAGCGCTTATGCGCCGCGACAAAAACTTGTATTTCGGACATGATGCGATCCCCTTTCATGATTTCGCGAAGAAGCGGAAGAAGGCGGTCTGCTCGTAATTCGCGGCGGTGAAGTTCAATGCCGCGCCCTCACGGGCGCCCTCAAACGTGCGGTTATAGGTATAAATGTGATCGTTGACCACGTTGAATTTGCCCTCGGTGACGATCGCGTAAAAGCCCGTAAAGAACTCACGCATCGCCGTCACGGAGCCGATCAAAAGCACCGCGATCAGCAAAAGGCAGATCACGCGCGGCACGCGTTTTTCGACAGCGATCTCGCGACGCAGCGTGATGGCGTCCTCGTGTCGGAACAAAAACTCCATACAAAGGATCATCAAAATGAACATCGTCGGGATCGAGGCACGCATACAAAAGTCAAACGCGGTGCCGACGCTGAACAGCGGGCAGAATACGGCGGAGAAAAACGCCACGCGATACAACAGCGTTTTCCGATAATCAAACGCAAGAAGCGCCAGATACGCCGCGCTTTCCACAAGCAGTGCGCACAGGTACTTGCGGTTGACCTCCAAATTGAAGTTGCTCCATACGGCAAGCAACAGCAGTGTGCCCGCCAGCACGGCGGCATACTGCCATTCCCGCTTTTTGCGGTAGAGCAACACCGTGGCGGCAACGGCGATCGCGCTTGCCGCAAGCAAGAGCGCAAGCGCCAGGCGGTCGGGCGACGAGATCAGCGTTCCGCGGTCGGCGGAAACCGCCAGATTGGACATATAATAGATCAGCCATATGGGCAAAAGGGCCACCGCCGCGATCAGGTTTTGCGGCGTCAGTACCTCTTTCAGAAGGTCGGCAACGCGCTTTTCGCGACAAGCCCTGACCGCCCGCACGGCAAGGATCGCCAGCATATAAACGGCAAGCCCGATGCAGGGCAGCGGCGCGAACGCGGCGCAAAGCACGATCAAAAACGCATAATTGTGCAGACGCTTTTCGTGCAAAAAGCAGATCACCGTCAGCCACGCGGGGATCGCCTGATTGAACACCCAGCCAAGGCAAGCCGTCATCGAGGTGTACTGATACGCCGTCCACCATTCCAGGTGATACGGGATCGTCACCCCGAACGCTCTGTGGCACAGCGCGCCGATGATGTCAAGTCCGCCAAAGCCGATGAAGATCGCCAACGTGATGACAAAGCGCTTCACCGAGTGTGCGCGCACGTACAGCAACACAAGCAGTACGATCAAGAGCATATTCACGATCGACCACACAAGCAGCGCGGCGTTGCCCACCGCAAAGGCGTGACCGAGGTCCGCGCCCATCGCCGCGGCAAGCTTACCGAAAAGCGCCGCAGGCAGCCAAAAGGCGATGTAATAGACCAGCGCCGTGTCGGAAACGTCGTAGATCACGGGCCACCGATAGCGAATGAGGTCACGGAAAATGGCGTTGCGCGCGCCCCAGTCGCTGCTTTGATAATACAGATTGCCAAGCCCCGACAAAATGCACCAAAGCGTGACGATGCCAAGCAGCACAAGCAGCTGCCAGGGGCGAAGATAGAGCTGATATTCCTCCTCATCTTCTGTTTGATGCTCCTTGCGGATCGACCATATGTATGCGAACGCAAGCAGCGCCGCGACAGGCAGAGCGACCCACCACCGAAGGAAGCCCACCGCGAAAACAAGGGTAGGCAGCGCCAACAGTAAAAAGGCAGCTTTTTTGAGCTTGGAATAGGAAAACGTCATCGCTTTTCACCTTTCAACAACAAACAAGATGGCATTTTAATACATTATTTATTATATCACCGATAAGGGGAGTTGTCAACTGCGCGCAGGACCTTTTTCCTCCTATTATAATAATGCTTGCAATTGTCAAAGTTTTGTAGTATAATGTATAAAAACAGAAATCACATATTGAAAATCACATAATTTCACCCTCTTTGATGGTAAGTGAGGTACGACGATGAAAAAAATATTATCCATGCTGTTTTGTTTCATATTGATTGCTGTAGGTCTTGCGTCCTGTGGCAAGGACGTTGAGTTCAACGTCAATTTTATTGTGGACGGTGAAACCTACGCCACCATTGGAACAAGTGGTGAGGAAACGATTAAAATTCCCGAAAATCCGACCAAGGAGGGCTACACCTTTGACGGTTGGTATTGGGATAACGACGTGTGGGAGAAACCCTTTACCGCAAATTCCTTGCTTGACACACCGCTTTCAAGCGATATGAGCGTTTACGCCAAGTGGAGCGAAGCCGTACACACGCATACCGAGGTCACGGATGCCGCCGTTGCGCCGACCGATACAACGGACGGTCTTACTGAGGGTAAGCATTGCTCGGAATGCGGCGAGGTACTGATAAAGCAAGAGGTCGTTCCCGCGTTGTTACAAGGCACGGCTATCAAGTCGCAGCAATTAGAGGTAAACGGTGAAACGATTACAACCTCTCTTTCAAACACGACCGAAACCTTT
>JAGAMJ010000080.1 GCA_017624795.1 Clostridia bacterium | reverse complement strand
TCTCTGCCCCGTCAAAAACGAAGGCGATCAATGTATTTGCAATTTCCTCGGTCGAATCAAAGCCCTTGATATATTCGGCAAATTCCACACGGCGGCAACGCTCAAAATCCTTGCGCGACAGCCCGTTTTTCTTTTGCTGTTGTATGAACGCAAGAATTTCTTCCAGCACCCGATCGGGATCGCCTGATTCCCCCGATATCTGCAAAAAGCCAAAATCCCGCGTCAGGGCGAAATCCGCCGAAAATTCGGGCGAGATCAGCCCGCTGTCAAACAGATGCTCGTAAAGCTCGCCCGATTCCGAAAACAGCATCTCGGAAAGGATCGCCATACCCGCGTCACGCTTTGCCCGTTCAAGGGGATCCGCAGGAATATGAACGTCCTTCACGCCGATCGAAAAAATGGGCTTTGCCACCTGTCCGCGCTCACTCACGCGAGGGGCGTTGACGGCGGCGGGCTCTTTTGTGCGAGCACGTTCTATCGATGTTTTTTCCGCTACTTTCGGCAAGCGCGCGTCGGCGATCGCAAGCACCTCATCTACCGTCACGTCACCGCAAACGACCAGAGCCATATTATCGGCGCGATAATAGCTATGATAGCAGTCATACAGTGTTTGATCGGTGATCTGCTCGATCGAGGCGATCGAGCCGCAGATCTCTTTTTTAACAGGGTGCCTTTGATAAAGCCCCTCCAACATATTGTAATAGCAACGGTCATAGGGGTTATCACGGCACATTCTGATCTCCTCGCCAATGATCCCCTGCTCCTTTTTTACCGATTCGGGCGTAAAATAAGGGTGAGTCACAAAATCGATCAACTCCGCCAAGGCATCGGCGAAATGATCGGTCGCGGAAAACAGATACACGGTTCTGGTATGCGAGGTGTAGGCATTGGCGTCCGCGCCAAGCGCCGAAAAGCGCTCAAAGGAGTCGCTGCCGTCCTCGTTTGCAAAGAGCTTGTGCTCTAAAAAATGTGCGATGCCGTCGGGAAAAACAACGTTTTTCCCGCAAACGCCTTGATCCACAGAACCGTAGTTGACGGCAAGCAAAGCGTGCGTCGTCGCCATTTTTTTAGGGAAAACGTAGATCGACAAGCCGCTTTGATGTGTCACGCGGTAATAGGTTTCGCCAAGCAGATCACTATGAAAGCACTCTCTCATACTTCCCCCTCCTCCCCTTCAAGCGTTCCTTTGAGGAAGAAGGTCGCGCCTTGCCTGATATGCTCTGCCGCCTCTATCACGTCGTCACGGGTGACACGCGACACGGCATCGCGGAAATCCTCAACGGTATCGTGCGAGCCGATCAGATCGCGCCCCGCATAAAAATCGGAAAGTGCTGCGGGATTGTCAAAGACCTGTTGATAGGAATGTGCCAGCGAGCGATGTGCCGCCTCAAATTCCGTTTTTGTGATATGTCCCTTTGCAAGCGACGAGAACTCTTGCAGCATCGCTTCCTCGGTACGGGCTCTGTTTTCGGGCGTCATACCTGCATTTGCGAACAGCACGCCCTTGTAGAGATCGACCGACGAGCTGCAATGATAGCAAAGACTGCGCCGCTCACGAACGTTGAGAAAGAGCTTTGAAGCGGGCGATCCGCCGTAAATCTCGTTCAGCAAAAGCGTAGCGGGCGCAAGAGGGTGCAAAAGTGAAACGTCGCTGCGAAAGCCAAGCGCCAGCTTGCCTTGACAAAGCGGCATTTCTTCCTGTGCCGATACGATATCCCCATCGCCCTTTTTGACGATCGCGGTATAGGGGGCGGGGGTTGCGTCAAATGGCGGAAACTGCTCGCGGATCAGGGCTGCGACCTTGACGGGATCGGTATTTCCAACGTAGAAAAAGGTTGGCACGATCTCATGCAGCAGCGCGTGATACCGTCCTGTCAGCGTTGCCGCAGTGATATCCGAAACGGTCTGCTCCTTTCCAAGCAGAGAAAGCGCATACGGCTCATCACCGCAAAGCAATTTGCGGCATTTGGATAACGCATAGCTTCGGGGATTGTTGATCGCAGAACGGATCGCGTCACGCAGATTGCTTTTTTCACTTTCCACATACTCGCGGCTAAAAAGTCCGTCCTGCATAACGGGTGCATATACCAGCTCCGCCATGATCGAAATGACTTGCGGCAAAATCCCAAGCCCGCCGCCCACGTAGCGTGCGCCCAAAAAATCTGCCGCAAGCCCGATGCATTGCATATCGCCAAGCCGTTGATTACGGGTGGAAACAGCGGTGGAATAAAGCTCATCTAAATGGCGGTTCAAGGCAAGCTTTGTCGGAAAACGCTTTGTTCCTCTGCCGAGGACCGCGGTAATGAGGGCGTTTTGCTGCGCGGTATCAGAGCGCAGCGGAACGGTAAAACGGAGCGAAAAATATTCACTTTTGAAGCGATCGGTGGAAATACAAAAAAGCTTTGCCTTACCGATACTTTGAACGGTCGCTTTCATTTTTCGCTCCTTTCATCAAAAATTGCGTTAAAAACGATTATTTCTCCAACGCTTCCAGCGCCTCGGTCAAGGGGTTGTTCTCGATGCTCTCGATCTTACCCGCATCGACCAAAGCCGCGATCGCGGGATCCATGGGAATGCGCGCAAGCACGGGATAGCCGAACTTTTCCGCGACCTCGGCAATATGACTGTCACCAAAGACATAGATCTCCTTACCGCAGTCGGGGCATTTGACATAGCTCATATTTTCTACAAGCCCCAAAACAGGAATATTCATCATATTCGCCATATTTGCCGCCTTGGAAACGATCATAGAAACCAGCTCCTGCGGACTGCTGACGATCACGATGCCGTCCAGCTTGATCGACTGGAAGATCGTCAGGGGGACGTCGCCCGTTCCGGGAGGACAGTCGATCAGAAGATAGTCAAGATCTTCCCAGATCACGTCGGTATAGAACTGCTTGACCGTGCCCGCGATAACAGGACCGCGCCAGATAACGGGGCTTGTTTCGTCGTGCAGCATCAGATTCAGCGACATAATGCCGATCCCGCACTCACTTTTGGGAGGATACAAGCCGTTTTCATCACCGACGACAGACTCCTTCACGCCAAAGGACTTGGGAATAGAGGGACCTGTGATATCCGCGTCAAGAATACCGACGCGGTAGCCCTTTTTGTTCAGCGCAACCGCCAACATCGAGGTGACAAGGGATTTACCCACGCCACCCTTTCCGCTGACAACGGCGATGGTGTGCTTGATGTGACTTTGCTTGTGGGGGGCTTCAAACTGCGGTGCCTGACGCGATGCGCAATCGCTGGAGCAGTTGGAGCAATCGTGTGTGCAATTTTGTTCTGCCATGATAAAGACCTCTCTGCTTTTATACATTTTTACCTTATATTATACTCTTTTTTCTCTTAAAATCAATACTTTGTCGGAAAATCCTTTATGAAGTTTCTGTAACAGCTTGCCAAATAGCGGAAAATGTGATATAATATGACGGTAATTTTGAGAAAGGGGGACTTGCCTATGCGTAAGCTGCTTCGCTTTTTGAAGCCGTACCGATTAGAATCCTGTCTTGGCCCTCTTTTTAAGATGTTGGAGGCGTTGTTTGAGCTTTTTGTTCCGCTTGTGGTCGCAGATATCATCAACGTCGGCATCGCAACGGGCAATAGCACGTATATCCTTAAACGGTGTCTTCTTATGGTCCTGCTTGGCGTGATCGGTCTGCTTTGCTCGGTCACGGCGCAGTATTTTTCGGCAAAGGCAGCCGTTGGCATGTCTACGGGTATACGGCACGCTCTGTTCGAGCATATCGGCAAGCTTTCGCACAGCGAAACGGACCGCTTTGGCACAGCTACCCTTCTTTCCCGTTCCACCGCTGACGTCAATCAGATCGGGACCACGGTCAATCTGGTGCTTCGTCTGTTTTTGCGTTCCCCTTTTATTGTATTCGGCGCTATGATCATGGCGTTTACCGTTTCGCCCAAGGCGGCGCTGACCTTTACCGTGACGATCCCTGCCCTATCGGTGGTGATCTTCGGCATTATGCTGATCAGTATTCCTCTGTTCAGTCGGGTACAGGCAAAGCTTGACCGCGTGCTTGGGCTGACAAGAGAAAATTTAAGCGGTGCACGTGTAGTGCGCGCCTTTGTGCGTGAGGAAAAATCCCTTGCGGAGTTTACCGACGCAAACAGAGAGCTGACGCGTCTGCAACGCTTCACGGGGCGCTTTTCGGCGTTGCTGAATCCCTTGACCTACGTCATCATCAATCTCTCGATCCTTGCGATCGTATATCTTGGCGGTGTGCAGGTACAGATCGGAAATCTTGCCACGGGTGACGTGGTCGCGCTGTATAACTATATGTCACAGATCCTTGTGGAGCTGATCAAGCTTGCCAATTTCATCATTCTGATCACAAAAGCTTGTGCCTGTGCTACCCGTATCAACGAAATTTTAGAAACCCCCGAGGGTATGCAAAAATCCGACATTTCAAAAGCAGAACACCGTGTTCCAAAAACCGGAACGGTCGAATTCAAAAACGTTTCTCTTTCCTATCATAAAAACGGTGAAACGGCTCTGTCCGACATCTCTTTTACCGTCCCCGACGGTGCGACCGTTGGCATCATAGGCGGAACGGGCTCGGGCAAGAGCTCACTTGTCAATCTGATCCCAAGATTTTACGACGCGACCGACGGTACCGTGCTGCTTGACGGCACCGACGTGAAAAGCTATGCCGACGTTGGTGCGTTGCGAAGCGTGATCGGCATCGTTCCTCAAAAGGCAGAGCTGTTTGCGGGCACGATCCGCGATAATCTGCTTATGGGGCGAGAGGACGCCACCGACGACGACCTTTTCGACGCCTTGCGCTCGGCGCAGGCGCTTAGCCTCGTAAATCAAAAGGAAGGCGGGCTTGACCACGAGATCGAGCAGGGCGGCCGCAATCTTTCGGGCGGTCAGCGGCAGCGTTTGACCATTGCAAGAGCGCTTGTCCGCCGCCCGAAGATCCTGATCCTTGACGACAGCGCATCGGCTTTGGATCTTGCCACCGATGCAGCACTCAGAAGTGCCTTGACAAAGCTGCCTTATCGCCCCACGACCTTCATCGTTTCGCAGCGCACCGCCTCGGTGATGCACGCCGACCTCATTCTGGTTTTGGAGGACGGTGAAGCGATCGATAGGGGCACGCACAAGGAGCTGCTTGACCGCTGCGCCGTGTACCGCGAGATCTACGACTCCCAATTCAAAAGCGAAGGGGGTGACAAGGCATGAGCAAACAAAAAACGCGCGCACCGCGCGGCACGCTTCGCCGCGTGCTCTCGTATCTGCGCGGATACCGTCTTTACCTTTTGCTTTCCCTGCTTCTTGCACTTTTCTCCGTGGCGCTGACACTGTTCCTTCCCGTGTTGATCGGTGACATCATTGATTGCATCGTGGGAGAAAATGCCGTTGATTTTGACACGATCCGTCAGTTGATCCTCAAAGGAGCCATTGTCATCGCCGCAACGGCGCTGTTCCAATGGCTGATGAACGTCTGCAACAACAAGGTGACCTTCGGCATCGTTCGCAACATTCGAAACGACGCCTTCCGTCATCTGCAAAAGGTTCCTTTCTCTTACTTGGATTCGCACAAAACGGGTGATATCGTCAGCCGCCTGATCACCGACGTGGATCAGTTTTCTGACGGGCTTTTACTTGGTCTGACGCAGCTGTTTTCGGGCATTTTGACCATTCTCGGCACCATCGCTTTCATGCTTGTGATCCACCCCGGCATCACGCTTGTTGTGGTGCTGATCACCCCCGTTTCTCTGTTTGTCGCGGCGTTTGTCGCACGACGCACCTACCGTATGTTCAAGCTGCAAAGCGAGCTGCGCGGAAAGCAGACTGCCCTGATGGAAGAAGCCATCGGCGCGCACGACGTGGTGACCGCCTTCTCGCAAGAAGACAAGATGCTCTCGCGCTTTGACGACCTGAACGGCAAGCTGCAAAAGGCGTCCCTGCAAGCAACCTTTTTCTCATCTCTGACAAACCCTTCCACCCGCTTTGTCAATAGCTTGGTCTATACGGGCGTTGCCTTAACGGGAGCGCTGACCGTGATGTCAAGCGGCGGGGCAGCACTTTCGATCGGCGGACTTTTCGCATTTCTGGCATACGCCAATCAATACGCAAAGCCCTTTAACGAGATCTCCGGTGTTGTGACCGAGTTCCAAAGCGCTCTCGCTTGCGCGGCGCGCATTTTCGAGGTCTTGGATTCAAAGGTGGAAAAATCCGATATTTCAGACGCCAAAATTTTGACCGCCCCAAGCGGTGAGGTCAAGTTCCAAAGCGTCAGCTTTTCTTACGATCCGGATCGCCCACTGATCAAAAATATGAACCTTTCGGTTTCGCCCGGCGAGCGCGTTGCCATCGTCGGACCGACAGGGTGCGGCAAAACGACCGTGATCAATTTGCTGATGCGCTTTTACGACGTCGACGAGGGCGCTATTCTGATCGACGGAACCGATATCCGTGAGATCACGCGCGACAGTCTGCGACGCTCACTTGGTATGGTATTGCAGGAAACGTGGCTCAAATCGGGCAGTATCCGTGACAATATTGCCTTTGGCAAGGAGGACGCCACCACCGAGGAGGTCATCGCCGCGGCAAAGGCGGCGCATGCCCATAGCTTCATTAAACGCCTGCCGAAAGGGTATGATACCGTTCTCGGCGAGGACGGTGGCTCGCTTTCGCAAGGGCAAAAGCAGCTTTTGTGCATCGCGCGGTTGATGCTTTCCCCTCCCCCGATGCTGATCCTTGACGAGGCGACCTCCTCTATTGACACCCGCACCGAGAAACGCATTCAAAAGGCGTTCAACACCCTGATGCAGGGACGCACCACCTTCGTAGTCGCGCATCGCCTGTCCACCATCAGGGAGGCAGACCTCATTTTGGTAATGAAAGACGGCAACGTCATCGAGCAGGGCAACCACGATACCCTGCTTGCACAAAACGGCTTTTACGCCGAGCTTTACCGCAGTCAGTTCGCAACTGTTACGGAATCATAACTCTTTGGGGCAGATGTTCTGCCCCATTTTCTTCTTTTATTGCGCAAAATTCTTGATTTTCCTCTTGATTTTTTATATTTAATATGTTATACTATCATATGTATTGATAACGCAGAGATGAAGTTTGCCTTTATCCACCCCGCACCAAAGAGAGTGTCGCCCTTGGCTGTAAGCGACTGTGCGCGGATAAACGGCGTTTCGCTTCGGAGCGGGTGCGGTGAATAGCCCTTTTGGGGCAGGTAGTCGCGCACGGTGGACCCCGTTACAGGTCATAGAGTGTTGGACAAGCCGCTTTTGGGCTGCCGCTGTCCTTCAATCGGGTGGTACCGCGTGGCAAGATCGCCTCGTCCCGTATGATCGGGGCGGGCTTATTTTTTTGCCGCCCAAACAAACAGAAAGGAAAACGAACATGAAACAG
>JAGAMJ010000010.1 GCA_017624795.1 Clostridia bacterium | reverse complement strand
CGTACTATGTTATTATACACGATTTTTTGCTTGGTGTCAAGAGTAATTTTGAAAATACGGTATTTTTTTGTTTTACAAAGCCCTTAGCCGCTTTTCTCTTTGACAGCGCAAGGCACAAAGAGAAAAGCCGGCAAAAGAGAAATGCCGTCTTTGGGGCTCCTCGCCCCAATCCCCCGCCACCTTTTGAAAAAGGTGGGCGAAAACTTTTAGGCAATTAAATTGCGACGAAGTTGACGATCTTACCCGGAACGACGATCTCTTTCTTGATCGTCTTACCGTTCAGTGCCGCGGCGACGCGCTCGTCCGCTTTGGCAAGCGCTGCCATTTCCTCACGGCTAGCCCCCGCGGGCATCAAGACGACTGCCTTCAATTTGCCGCAAAGCTGCACGGCGATCTCGATGGTATCGGAAACCGTCTTTGCCTCGTCAAACGCGGGCCACTCGGCAAGCGAGCAGAAGCCCTTGCCGCCAAGTTCTTCCCAGATCTCCTCGCAAAGATGCGGCGCGAAGGGACAAAGCATCGAAACGAAGGTCTTTGCCTCGTCCACGGTGAGCGTGCCTGCCTTGTCGATCTCGTTGATCAGCTCCATCATCGAAGCGATCGCGGTGTTGAACTTCATATCCTCGATATCCGAGGTCACCTTCTTAATGGTTCTGTGGAAGGGCGTTTCCAACGCCTTTGTGACGCCATTTCCCTTTGCCTTGTCGGCAAGGCCTGCCACGCGGTCAAGGAAACGCTTGCAGCCGCGCATGCTGCTTTCGGACCAGGGT
This sequence comes from Clostridia bacterium, assembly GCA_017624795.1. Classification (GTDB taxonomy): domain Bacteria; phylum Bacillota; class Clostridia; order Oscillospirales; family CAG-272; genus Firm-07. Next base: position 1,768 of record JAGAMJ010000010.1, on the reverse strand, counting down.
GCTGCTGCGCCGTAATCGCCCATAAAGAGGATATACACGCGCAACGTATCCGCGCCAAACTCGTCAACAACGTTCAGAGGATCCACCACGTTGCCGCGGGATTTGGACATCTTCTGACCGTCGGGACCGAGAATAAGGCCCTGTGCGGTGCGCTTGGCGTAGGGCTCCTTGGTGGGAACGACGCCAAGATCATACAAAAATCTGTGCCAGAAACGGCTGTAAATCAGGTGGCGCGTAACGTGCTCCATACCGCCGTTATACCAATCGACGGGCAGCCAATATTGGAGCTTTTCGGGATCGGCAAGTGCGTTATCGTTCAGCGGATCGATGTAGCGCAGGAAGTACCACGACGAGCCCGCCCACTGGGGCATGGTGTCGGTTTCGCGCTTGGCAGCGCCGCCGCACTTGGGACACTTGCAGTTCACGAAGCTGTCAATCTTGGCAAGGGGAGATTCGCCGCCCTCACCGGGGGCAAAATTCTCGACTGCCGGGAGCTTTAAGGGCAGCTCGCTATACGGAACGGGCACCATACCGCATTTATCACAATGCACGATCGGGATCGGCTCGCCCCAATAACGCTGACGGTTGAACGCCCAATCCTTCATCTTATATTGCACGCCCGCTTCGCCGACGCCCTTTTCTTCCAGCACGCGGATCATCTTTTCAATGGCGGTCTTTTTATCCGCGATGCCGTTGAGGAACTCGGAATTGACCATCTCGCCGTCACCCGCATACGCCTCTTTTTCGATATCGCCGCCCTTGATGACCTCGATGATATCCGCACCGAATTTCTTGGCGAAGGCATAGTCGCGGTCGTCGTGCGCGGGCACTGCCATAATAGCACCCGTGCCGTAGCCCATCATCACGTAGTCGGAAATGTAGATCGGGATCTCCTTACCGCTGACGGGATTGATGGCGGTCAGCCCCTCGATGCGAACACCCGTCTTATCCTTGTTCATCTGGGTGCGCTCGAACTCGGTCTTCTTGGCACATTCCTCGCGATAAGCGTCAAGCGCGTCGGCGTTCTTGATGCGGTCGCGGTATTTTTCAAGCAGGGGATGCTCGGGTGCCATGACCATAAAGGTCACGCCAAAGAGCGTATCGGGACGGGTGGTGTAAACGCGGAGCTTTTCATCTGTTCCCTTCAAGGTGAAGTTGACGAACGCGCCCGTGCTTCTGCCGATCCAGTTGACCTGCTGCATCTTGACGTTGGGCAGGTAGTCGACCTCCTCCAAGCCCTGCAAGAGCTTGTCGGCATACTTTGTGATGCGCAAATACCATACGTCCTTGGATTTTTGCACGATGTCGCTGTGGCAGATGTCACACTTGCCGCCCTGCGAATCCTCGTTGGACAGCACCACCTTGCAGCTGGGGCAATAGTTGACAAGCGCCGTGTCACGGAACACAAGTCCGTTTTCGAACATTTTGAGGAAGATCCACTGCGTCCACTTGTAATAGCCCTCCTCAGTGGTGTCGATCACACGGGGCCAATCGAAGGAAAAGCCCACGCGCTTGAGCTGCTCGGAGAAGCGAGCGATATTTTTATCGGTCACCTCGCGGGGGTGGATACCCGTTTTGATGGCATAGTTCTCGGTCGGCAGTCCAAATGCGTCAAAGCCCAAGGGGAACATGACGTTATAGCCCTGCATACGGCGCTTGCGGCTGATCACTTCAAGACCTGCGTATGCCTTGATATGCCCCACGTGCATACCCGCACCGCTGGGGTACGGAAACTCTACAAGCCCGTAAAACTTCGGTTTGTCGCTCT
>JAGAMJ010000079.1 GCA_017624795.1 Clostridia bacterium | reverse complement strand
CGCGATGCCCAGCCCCTTGCGCTGCCCGATGGTGTAATGCAGCTGTCCTTGATGCTCGCCAAGCACCCTGCCGTCACTGGAAATGAACTGACCGCGCGCAGGCGTTTTACCCGTGATACGGGCGATAAACGCGGCATAATCCCCATCGGGGACAAAGCAAATATCCTGACTGTCACCCTTTGTCGCCATAGGAAGCTGTAATTCGGCAGCCAGTGCGCGGACCTCTGCTTTTGAAAGGTCGCCAAGTGGGAAGTTGCAGTGGGAAAGCGCTGCTTGCGATAGCGACCAAAGCACGTAGGTCTGATCCTTGGTCAGGTCGGTAGCGCGGCGCAAAAGATAGCGTCCCTCGGTGTTTTTTTCAAGTCTTACGTAATGTCCTGTCGCGATCTTTTCAAAGCCCTTTTCAATGGCAAAATCCAAAAGAGCGCCAAATTTGATAACTTTATTGCAGAAAACGCACGGATTTGGCGTTTCGCCCGCTTCGTAAGCCGAGATAAAATACGAAACGACGGTCTGCCGAAAGAACTCACCAAGCTCTGCTACGTGATGTGGGATACCTAGCATATTGCAGACCGTAGCGGCGCCTGTGATATCGTTTTGCGTCGTTTCATCACAACCGATGCCGTTTGAGCGCAGATCCATCGTTACACCCGCGGCGTCACGATCGCGAGAAGCAAGATAAGCGGCGATGGCGCTATCCACGCCGCCACTCATCGCGATTAAGATCTTATCGTTTGTCATGTCGCATCATTCCAATCGTATTTTGTTAAAGTACCCTCGCCGCAAAGCCCGTCAAAGGAATATTGGCGCAAGATCTCAAAAACGGCGATCGCCACCGAATTGGAAAGGTTCAAGCTGCGCAAATGCTCTCTCATCGGGATACGAACGGCGTGATCGGGGTTCTCAAAAAGAAGCTCCTCGGGCAGCCCCGCGCTTTCCTTGCCGAACATGATGTAAACCTCCTCCGGATATGCGATCTCGGTATACAGATGCTTGCCCTTTGTTGTGAAATAATAGATTGCCGCGCCCGGATTTTTGCCAAAAAAGTCATCAAGACCGTCGTAATAGGTAATATCGAGCTTGTCCCAATAATCAAGCCCGGCGCGCTTTAATTTTTTGTCATCTACCGTGAAGCCCATGGGGCGGATCAAATGCAAAGAGGCACCCGTTGCGGCACAGGTCCTTGCGATATTGCCCGTGTTTTGGGGGATTTCGGGCTCGTGCAGTACGATATTGATATGTGGCATGATTATCCTCCGAAATGTTCTGCTTCTATTATAGTCGATTTTCTCGCTTGGCGCAAGGGATAAGAAAATAATTTGCAAATTTTTTTGCTTGGGTATAGCAATTTTAATGTATATGTAGTATAATAAACATAATTATATTGTTTCGGAGGGACTCAATGGGACTTTTTCGCAAGATTTTCGGTTCTTACAGTGACCGTCAGATCAAAAAAATAAAAAAGATCGCAGATGAGATAGAGGCGCTGGCGCCAAAATACGCTGCGATGAGCAACGAGGAACTCTCGCAGGTCACGGTAGAGTTAAAGGTGAGATTGAAGGAAGGGGAAACCCTGGACGATATCCTGTGCGATGCCTTTGCTGCCGTTCGTGAGGCAGATGACCGCGTGCTTGGCAAGCGTCCCTTTTACGTGCAGCTTTTGGGCGGTATCATTCTGCATCAGGGCAGAATTGCCGAAATGAAAACGGGTGAGGGAAAGACGCTGGTCGCTACGATGCCCGCATACCTCAACGCCCTGACGGGCGAGGGTGTTCACGTTGTTACCGTGAACGACTACCTTGCGCGCCGTGACAGTGAGGAAATGGGGCGCGTCTATGCTTTTATGGGACTTTCCACCGGTCTTGTGGTACACGGCATTTCAGCAGAAGAAAAGAAGCAAGCGTATGCGGCGGATATCACGTACGGCACGAACAACGAGTTCGGCTTTGACTATCTGCGTGACAACATGGTCGTTTATAAAAAGGATATGGTCCAGCGCGGACATGCCTTTGCAATCGTGGACGAGGTCGACTCGATCCTCATTGACGAAGCGCGCACGCCTCTGATCATTTCCGGTGCAGGGCAAAAATCCACCGATCTTTACGATCGCACGAACGAGCTTGTGCGCCGTATGACAAAATTGGTACGTAAAGAGGTCGACAACAAGGAATCCACCGACGAGGTGGACGCCGATTATCTGGTCGATGAAAAGGCGAGAAACGCCATTTTGACTCCAAAGGGTGCAAAGCGCGCGGAGGAGTTTTTCGGTATCGAAAACCTCAATGATCCCGAAAACGCGACCATTGCCCATCACGTCAAGCAAGCCATTCACGCGTATGGTGTGATGAAGCTTGACGTTGACTACGTGGTCAATGAAAACGGCGTTATGATCGTTGATTCCTTCACGGGCCGCATCATGCCCGGCAGGCGCTATTCCAACGGCCTGCATCAAGCCATTGAGGCAAAAGAGGGCGTTCAGGTACAAAAAGAAAACCGTACTCTGGCGACCATCACCTTCCAGAATTATTTCCGTATGTACCATAAACTCTCAGGTATGACGGGTACGGCACTGACAGAGGAAACCGAATTCCGTGAGATCTACTCCCTGGATGTGGTGGAGGTCCCCACGAATAGACCTATGATCCGTATCGACCAAAACGACGTGGTCTACAAGAACCTCAACGGCAAATACGACGCGATCATCGCGCAGATCAAAGAATGTCATCAAAAAGGACAGCCCGTTCTTGTCGGCACAGTCAGCGTTGATAAGTCAGAGGAGCTTTCCGCGCGCCTTAAAAAGCACGGTATTCCGCACAACGTCCTGAACGCGAAGCATCACGAGCGCGAGGCGGAGATCGTCGCACAAGCAGGCAAATACGGTGCTGTGACCATTTCCACCAATATGGCAGGTCGAGGTACCGATATTATGTTGGGCGGCAATTCCGAATTTATGGCAAAGAACGAGATGCGAAAGCAGGGAATCTCCGAGGATCTGATCGTGATGGCGACGGGTACCGCCGACATCGACGACGATGAGATCCGCGAGGCGCGGTTGACCTTCCAAAAGCTCAACGAGCACTTCAAAAAGCAGATCGCACCCGAAGCGCAGCGCGTGCGCGAGGCGGGGGGATTGTATATCCTCGGCACAGAGCGGCACGAAAGCCGCCGTATCGATAATCAGCTGCGCGGACGCTCTGGGGCGTCAGGGCGATCCGGGCGAATCCCGCTTTTTCCTCTCCCTTGACGACGATCTGATGCGCCTTTTTGGCGGTGACCGTATGCAGGGGCTTGTCGAGCGGCTGGGGCTCCCTGACGATCAGCCCATTTCGGCGCGATTGCTTTCCAACCGCATTGAAATGGCGCAAAAGCGTATCGAGGATAACAACTTTAAGCGCAGAAAATACGTCCTCACCTATGACGACGTGATGAATCAGCAACGCAACCTGATCTACACGCAGCGTTTGGAGGTCCTCAACGGAGAGGATATTTCGGGAACCATACGATCGATGATGCGTACCTCTATCGAAGAAAACGTTGCCTTTTTTGCCGTTGAAGGTGATCCCTCGCTTTGGAACATTGATGGCATTGAAAAGCATTTTGGCGGATACCTGCTTCGCTCCGGTGACCTTGACGTTGAGCAAATGATCGAGGAAAAGTGGAAGCAAGAGGATCTGATCAACTTTATTTACAACAAAGCGCTTGAAATCTATGACGGCAAATTTGATCTGTTCGGTGAAGACGTTTTCCCGGAGGTAGAGCGTTCGATCCTTTTGCAGACCGTTGACCGCCATTGGATGG
>JAGAMJ010000078.1 GCA_017624795.1 Clostridia bacterium | reverse complement strand
GTTCGCACCTTCCATATCCTTGCTTGAAAGCTTTTGAAAGGGGCGTGGGGAGGACTTTTGCAAAAGTCCTCCCCACGCCCCTTTCAAAAGCTTTCAAGCAAGGATATGGAAGGTGCGAACAAAATACGCTTTTCTTTGAAAGAAAAACAGAGCCCGTTGCACGATTTTCGTGCAACGGGCTCTGCTAAAAAACAGTGTTTTTTATACCGTTAGCGGCCTTTTTGCCCCAAAGGGTGTTTTTTCTTTTTTGCGGCGGAAAAGCCGAAGGTGCCGATCCGCTTGCCGAGCGCGAAGTATTCGCCGTGCGCATAAGCACAAAGGTCGGCGCGCTCCAAATGGAGCTTCCCCCTCTCGTCCATCAGGGCTTCATCGGCATAAACGCCGACGATGTCGGCAAAAAAGAGATCGTGTGAGCCCATTTCCTGCACGGCGGTCACCTTGCAGCAAAGCGACAGCGGACATTCCCCGATCATCGGGACGGATACCTCGTCGGCGGCAACGGGTGTGAGGCCGCATTTTTTGAACTTATCCACCTTGGCACCCGTATACATTCCGCAAAAATCCGCAGCCCGCACAAGAGAGGCGGGGGTGAGGTTCAACACAAACTCGCCCGTTTCCTTGATGATGTGATGCGAATGGCGACGGGGCCTGACGGCAATATAGGTCTTGGGCGGAACGGTGTTGAGAATGCCCGTCCACGCGACCGTCAGGATATTCGCCTTCTCCATATTGCCGCAGCTGACCATCACCGGCGGCAAGGGGGCAAGCAGCGCGCCGCCCCGCAATTTGATCTTTTTCATCTTCGTCAGCACCCCCAAAAGAAGCAGCTTTTTTCGATTTAGGTGGCAAACGTGTCAAAAAACAACGCGTTTTACGCTTTGCACCTTACCCGTTACGGGGTCGAGGTCAAACAGCGCACCGTGGGCGCGGATCTCACCCGATGCCACCGTGAAACGGCGCGGGAGATGGGTGCGGCTTTTGAAGATCACGTCCTCGGCGCAAACGCCAAGGATCCCGTCAACAGGTCCCGTCATACCAAGGTCGGTGATAAAGCCCGTGCCGCTGGGCAGCACCTGCTCGTCAGCGGTCGCGACGTGTGTGTGCGTGCCGAAGATCACCGCGATGCGCCCGTCAAAATAGCGCGCCAGCGCCATTTTTTCAGAGGTCGCCTCGGCATGCACGTCCAGCACCGCTATGTCGTACTTGCCGCGCGCGCTTTCCAGCGCGTGCTCCACGGATAAAAACGGGTTTGCAAGCGATTCCATAAAGGCGCACCCCGACACGTTGATCACGAGGACCTTCCAACCGTCGGCAGAGGTCACGATGCGCGCGCCCTCGCCGGGACATTCGGCGGGATAATTGATGGGGCGCAGCAGCGCCTTGGAGCTGTCCAGATAGTCATAAATGTCGCGCCTGTCAAACACATGGTTGCCCGACGTGATGATATCGGCGCCACATTCGATCAGCGCATCCGCGGCAGCGGGCGATATGCCCCTGACGTCACACACGTTTTCACCGTTGACGATCACAAGATCGGCGCCAAGCGCACGGCGCTTTGCGGGCAATTCCGCCCGAAGAAATTGCAGCGCCTGTTCCCCCACGACATCTCCCAATGCTAAAATTTTCATAGATCTCTCTTTCTATGCGGCAAATTTCTGCCGCCCAATGATCTTTCCTCACAAGTATATCACGATTTCCCCCAAAATGCAATCTGTTGCTGAGATTTACACCTGCTTTTTGTCATTTTCTCTACATCTTTGACTGCTTGTTTGTGCAAAAATACCGATTTTAGAAAAAGCTCTTTACAAAGCATCAGAAATTTGTTATAATATCACTACTAATGAGTAATGGCTTTACGCGCGCGTCGATCATCACGCCGCCTTCCATCGCTTGTTGAACAAAATCCACCGTAAATGCAAGGAGAAAACCGATGAAAGCGACTCGCATTCTTTCTCTGCTGTTGGCTGTGTTAACAGTTGCCACTCTGCTTTGCGCCTGCAAGCCCGACGACGCCGACGCAAATCAGCCCACAGAGCCCACCGTAACGACCTTGAATTTGGTCATCAACGGTGAGACCTCTTACGTGATCGTTCGCGATTATAACGCAAGTGCAGCCGTCATTGATGCAGTAGATAAAATGGCAGAATCCATTGAAAAAAATATCGGTGCGTCCGTCACCGTGAATGAATGTTATAGCGACCGTGAGGATAGCTCCGACATCAAGGCAGACAAAGAGATCCTGATCGGCAAGACCAACCGTCAGGAAAGCACCGACGCATTGAAGGGCCTGCGCAGTAATGACTTTACGGTCTGCGCAAGCGGCACCAAGCTGATCATTGGCGGCGGCGGTGAAGAAGGCACGCTGGCGGCGATCACCCGTTTCATTCAGGACTTCATCATTGACCAGGGCAACCCCTATGCCGTAAGACAGGGCGAGCTGCAAAACCTGATCTTTTCCAGCGAAAAAACGATCTCTCAGCTCGGCAATTATTCGTACACCTCCGCGCATATCCTGGGCGTCAGTCTTGACAATTTCGGTATCATCTACCCCAAGAGCGATGCCGACGCAAAAGATTTTGCAAACAAGGTCGCTTCTCACATTTCCGTGCAATCGGGATACGGTCTGGAAACCTATCAGGATACCGTGGCATGGTGCGACTTTGAGATCCGCATCGGCAAGACAGAGGGACACGTTGACAAGCACGATCCCGACGACGGCTGCCAATGCAAGACGCTTTCCCCCAATGACTACTGCATCAAATTGGTAAAGACCAAGGTCACCTATGAGGACGGCTCGATCCACGACGGCGCGCGCCTTTACATCTGCTACGGCAGAAATGCCAAGGACGCCGCCCTGACCGCATTTACCACCGAGGTCATGCCCATGCTCAAGGATCCCGTCGCCTTCACGATGGACGAGGGCTTTGAGCTGACCAACCGCACCGCATAATTTATAATCGACATAAAAAAATTCGGAAGGCAAGCGCCTTCCGAATTTTTTTATTTGCGGGATTACGTCATTCATTCCCGATAGGATCGATCACTGCTCGGTGATCTCTTCCTTTTTGAACAGCCACGGCTGCGTCAGCACACCCGTGCGGCGGAAACGGTACTCATAGGTCCAGAAGCTATCTCTCGTGAACCAGGCAACAGCACCCTTCCAGCGGTGGTTTTCGTCCGCGTTATGTACGTCACCAAAGCAGTTGCGGCGCGTCATATAGCAGTTGACGGTCACGGTATGCTGCCCTGCGGTCAGCTCGCCAAGCGCACACGCATACGGCGGATAGGCGACCGTTCCCTTTTTTTCGCCGTCAAGCGCAACGGTATTGACCGCAGCGGTAAAGTGGGGGATTTGAAGCACTGCCTCACAAGCGCTCTGCATCTCCACGGGAATGTGGTAGGACACCACGCCGCCGTAGAAGGGCAAGCCCTGATAAGTAAGGTCGCTGAACCCAAGCTTTTCGGGCAGCGCGGTCACGGTCAGCACTCTGCCCGCGATCCGCACGCCGAACTGTCCAAGCAAATACATACTCTCACAATTATCCCGCTGACCAAAGGGCATCGTCACACGCAGGATATTCACGCCCTTCTTTAAGGCGGGCAGCGCCGTCTTGCGGATCGCCGCATCGGTATAATAGCCAAGGTCCTTATACGTGACCTGCTCGCCGTTCCACACGATGGTGCAGACCTCAGGATTTTCAAGTGCAAGGATCGGCGCGTCATAGTCGATCTCGCTGTTCACGGTAAATTCCAGCGTGACGGTATGCTCTGCCTTCTTTTTCTCGATCAGCCAGGGCTGCGCCTTGCTTCTGGGATAATCCAGGCGGCGGCGGATCGTCGCATCCGCGCGCAAGATCTCCTCGGGACCGACCAGCGGCTCGTCGTCCAAAGCATATCTGGGCATATCAAGCAGCAGCACGTTCGGCTCGGAAAGCGTGTAATCCACCAGCACGGGCAGATCGCCAAGCTGCGTCATGGGTGCCGACGGTGCGGGCGCCCATTCGCCGTCCTCGGCGGTGTCCTCCAAAAAGATCAGTGCCGAGTCATAGTCGAACAGCGTCATCGAGATCGTCGTTTTTCCGCCTTGATTTGTATAGGCGACAGGTTTTACCTCACCCGTCATGGTATCCCACAGCTGGGGCTTATATCTGCCCTTCACACTGATGCGGACGCTCTGCGCTCTTGCCACGTCCTTGTTATACGGCTCTTGGAGGTGGGAAACAAAGAGCCAGAGCCCCGTTTCGTCACGGCGCAGCTGATGGATCAGGTTGCTTGTGTAGATACCGCTGGTTTCTCGGATCTCAACGTCCCTGTTCTCGTCAAGCTCGGCAAGCAGCGCGCCCTTGCTGAACGCGATCTGCACGGAGCGATCAAACAGCTTCTTGCCTCTGCTTGAAGGCACAGCGCCCTCGTATTTGGGGGCATCGCCCATAAAGACCAGCTTGCCGCCCGCCGCGCGGAACGCTTCAAGACGTTCCAGGGTGGTGGAGCGCAGCGTTTCACATTCGGGCACGACCACCACGTCGTATGCCATCTCTCCGACACGGAGGGGCGCGGAGCCCTTTTCGCAAAGCGAGGGCAGCAGCGACTCGCAGATAAAGTCAAAATCAATGTTGCCGCGCAGCAGCCAATCGGTCACGTTTTTGAAGTTGGTGTCCAGCTTCTCGCGCACAAGCGCCGTCTGCTCGTTGGGACCGAAGCGGAGCCAATAGCTCTCAACAGGGTGCACAACGCCGACGCGCACGCAGGGCTTGCCGCGCGTGAGCGCGGTGTTCAGTCTGCCAAAGTGATCCTCGACGTAGCTGTATTCCTTGTACCACGAGGATTGATAAGAGATCGATGCGGGATAGTCGCGCTTTGCGGTGCCCTTCATCGACACCCAGGCAAGGTGCGGCACGCGGACCGTGACGCCAAGCGTTGCCTGCCAATCGCCGTGCAGCTTATGTCCGCGAAAATCAAAATCCCAGCCCGTTACGCCGTAAAGCTCGCTCATCATACCCGGTCTGCCGTACTGACGGACCGTAGATTGGCACTGCTTTGCGGTGGTGACCTCAAACTCGGCGCAAAGAATATCGACGCCGGGAATGCCGAACGCGCGATAAGAGCGCATACAGTCACCAAGGCAAATGGTCTGAGTATGCAGCGTCTGCTCGCCCATCATATGGCCCGTCAGCGCGATGCCGTGATCGTCGCACCACTTGCCGCAGGTGTCGGCAAAGGCGGAGGCAAACCGCTCGGCAACGTGGTCGTGATAGCGATAGCGCGTCAGCGACGGCGCGCCGTTCGGCAGATCCCAAAGCAGCTCGGGCAGATGCTCCAACAGCGATTCTCCGTACGCCGCCTGATAGCTTTCCTCCAAATCGTCCGTCCAGGGAAGGCGCACGTTCTGACGGCTTTCGGCAAAGCCAAGCGTGCTCTTGCGAGCGGACTGCGGCTCGTCGGTGAAGATCGACGGGATCGTCTTGCCGAACTCGTCCCCCACCTTTTCAAAATATCTGTCGTGGGTGACTTCAAGGAATTTTTGGATCGCCTTGGGGTTGAGCGTATCGACGTATGCCTGATTATTCATACGCGCGGAGTTTGCGTTGATCTCGTGATAGACCGTCCAAAGCGTTCCCTCAACGGCGTCGCCCTCATTCACCATCTTATAGGATCTCAGGCACTTATCCTCGCCCAGCACCACGTCGAAGCGGGCAAGGACTGACGATAGCTCGGTCATGGGATATTCGGGATCGCAGGAAAAGACCATCGCCCTTTGGCGCAGCGCGTAATCCTTGGTAACGTACCCGCCGCCAAAGCCCGAGGGCCATCTGTCCTCGTCGTACAGCCAAGCCAGCATCTCCTTTTTCTTTGCCTCGTCCACGCACGCCCTGACCAGGTCCATAAACTCGTCGGACAGATAGGTCGTGGACATACCCGCGCGACAATGCATATGAAAGCCGCCAAAGCCCATTTCCTTAAAAATGCCGATCTGACGAAGCAGCTCTTCCTTGTCCAGATCGCAGTTCCACCCCCAAAAGGGCGTGCCACGATATTCCGCTGTGGGATTTTGGAACAGCTTTTTGTCAAGCTTTCGCTGCTTTTTATTTTCCTCGTAAAGCACTAAGAGGCCCTCCTTGCGTTTTTTGTTGTTATAATTATAACAACACCGACCTCACTCTGTCAATAAAAACGCCAAAAAATCCGCAACCGCTTTTAGGCAGGTAACATATTGAAAAACAGAACGGCGCGTGTTATAATAAAGGAAATAAAGGCAGATCAAATGAAAGGTGGCGGCAGCTATGCAAGTAAGGGAATATATCAAGCTGCACCCCGTCTATCTGGACGGCGGAATGGGCACGCAATTGCAAAAAAGAGGCCTGCGGGCAGGCGAGGCGTCGGAATGCTGGAACCTCACGCACGGTGAAGATATCACAGCGATCCACAAGGCATACTTTGACGCGGGCTCCAACGTGGTGGCGACGAACACCTTTGGGGCAAACGCCCTGAAATACGACGACGGCAAGCTGGAACAGATCATCAGCGCCGCCGTTGAAAACGCCAAGCGCGCAAGGGCGCAGAGCAGCGCACCACAAGAAAAATGGATCGCGCTGGATGTCGGCCCGACGGGCAAGCTGCTGCGCCCCTTTGGCGACCTCGATTTTGAAACGGCGGTCGCGGCGTTTCAAAAGACCGTGGCGCTGGGCGCAAAATACGGTGTTGACCTTGTTCTGATCGAAACGATGAGCGACCTGCTGGAAACCAAGGCAGCTGTGCTTGCCGCAAAGGCAGCCTGCTCGCTTCCCATCTTCGTTTCAAACGCCTATGGCGAAAACGGACGGCTGATGACGGGTTCCACTCCGCAGATCACGGTCGCCATGCTGGAGGGACTGGGCGTTGATGCCATCGGCGTGAACTGTTCGTTTGGGCCAAAGCAGCTGGCGGGCGTTGTGCGCGAATACTTGAAGCACGCCTCGCTGCCCGTTTTGCTCAAACCCAACGCGGGGCTGCCCCAAATGATCGACGGCGAAAACGTCTATACCGTGTCGCCAAGTGAATTCGCAGCCGACGTTTCGGCGCTGATGCGAGAGGGCGTGCGTCTGGCGGGCGGCTGCTGCGGCACCACGCCCGAGCATATCGCGGCGCTGACGCAACAAGGACAAGCGCAAACGGCGCTTGCCGCAGACAAAAAAAGCGATACCGTCATCACCTCGCGCACCAAGGCGGTCGTTCTGGAAAACGCGCCGATCCTGATCGGCACAGGAATCGATCCCACCCAAAGCAGCGAGCTTTGCGACGCGCTGCAAGAGGGCGATACGGATACCCTGATCGACGAAGCGCTCGCCCAGCAGGACGAGGATATGCACGCATTGAACGTGAGCGCTTCGCTGCAAGGCGCGGACGAAAAAGAGCTGCTGAGAGCCACCGTTTGCGAGCTGCAAACCGTCGTGGATCTTCCCCTTTTGCTGCGCGCCGCAAGTGCAGACGCCTTGGAGGACGCGCTGCGCCGCTATAACGGAAAGCCGCTGGCAGGTCCCGTGACGGCACAAAATTGCGACAAGCTGCTTGCGCTCATCAAGCAGTACGGTGCCACTGCCCTTGTGCTGACCGCCGACGGGCTGGGCGTTCCCAAAGCGGCGCAGGACCGTGTGCAGATCGCCGATCGCATCGCTTCCCTTGCAGCAGACCTTGGGATCGGGAAAAAGGACCTTGTCTTCGCTCCGTCGATGCAAGCGCCCTGCGATGAGGACACGCTGCTTGCCGTGAAGATGCTTTGCGAGAAGGGCTATAAAACGCTGCTCCCTATCTCCGAGCAGGACGCCGAGCGCGGTGCGTTCTCACGTGCGCTGG
>JAGAMJ010000077.1 GCA_017624795.1 Clostridia bacterium | reverse complement strand
GCATGGTGGCACCTCCTTAATATTTGGAATCGGAAGCGTATCGGACAGTACCCAATGGACGCTTTTTACAGTGACATCATTTATTATATACACAAACAGTCGCCGTTGTCAAGAGTTTTTTTTATTTTATGTGAAATTTTTGCATTTTTAATAAGATGTAAGCAGTCCCTTCGCCGTCTTTTCGTCAAAACAGAAGGCACTCCACCGCAAAAACCGTCACACAGGCGGCAAGCGCCACCACGGGCAGCTTGCAGCGACAAAGCGATAGCACCACCGCCACCGCAAGCGCCGCGAGCGCCGACCACAGCACCGCCGTGGCGGACAAAATGGCGGGGAAGGTCATCACCGACAGCGTCACGTACGGCACGTAGTAAAGAAAGGATCGCACCGTGCGGTTCTTGATCTCGCGGCGGATCAGCACCAAGGGCGTCACGCGAATGAGGTACGTGACAAGCGCCATCACAACAATGGCAAGCACGATATTATTCACCATCACGAAGTGCCTCCTTCCCTTCCTCCTTCACGGGGAACAGGATCGCCGCGACAAGCGAGATCACCACCGTCAGTGCGATGATGCGAAAGCCCTCGCCAAAGCCCGTCAGCGCAAGGCGCTTCACAAGAAATGCAAGCCCCGCGCTTGCCAGCATCGAAACGACGATCAGTCCCGCGATCACCTTACTTTTTCTCGCGGGGGGCAAAATGATGGCAAGGAACATCGCGTAAAGCGCCACGCCAAGGGCGCTGACGGCGCGTACGGGCAAAATGTTGCCAAGCACCGCGCCAAGCAGCGTGCCAAGCGTCCAGCCGGGCACGGCAACGGCGATCGCGCCGTAGCTATACGCGGGCGAGAGCTTACCCTGCACACCCATCGAGATGCCGAAGATCTCATCGGTCACGCCGTAGCCGATCAGAAGGCGGTGCAAGACCGATGTTTCGGGGGCGATCTTTTGCGAGAGCGAGCAGGACATGAGCAGATAGCGGATGTTGATGACGAGCTGGGTGAAGGCAAGCTCCACGTAGGTGGTGCCAACGCCAAGCAAGCCGATGGCGGCTGCCTCACCCGCCGAGGTCACGTTCAGCACCGACATCAGCGCCGACTGCCACGCCGTCAGCCCCGCGCCGCTTGCCTTGATGCCAAGCGCAAAGGCAACGGCAAAATAGCCAAGCCCGATCGGCACGCCGTCGCGCAGTCCGCGCAAAAACCAAATTTTCCACTCGCTTTTCATAAAAGTCTTCCTTTTTTTAATGTAACTCCCTTATTTTAATCCAACGCGCAGCGAATGTCAAGAGGACGCGGCATTTCCCCTGCGAAAACTTTTATTTTCCGCGTTTTGCGTGCCGCTTCTCTATTTTTGTTTACAATCCCGTAAAAGTGTGATATAATGAATTTATCTTTGACCGTATCGTTCTTTTTGGAGAGGGAAAAGGCAAAATGGAAAACAAAAAAAGAGAGCCCGTTAAGGTGTTAGAGGAGCTTATGGCTACAAAAACACCGATACGTTGTCAGAAAAACCCCGTTATTCAGGGGCTTGGCATCTGCGATCCGCACATACAGCTTTTTGAGGGGAAGGTCTATTTGTACTCGGGCCACGACTTCAATCCCGACAAAAGTGAGTTCGGCACCGACCGCTGGACGGTCTGGTCGACCGAGGATTTCGTCACCTGGACACCCGAAAGCTTCATTTTTTCCGACGACTTCTTTATGGGCAAGACAACGAACGCCTGCTGGGCAGCCGACGCCGCCGAGGCAAACGGCCGCTATTATTTCTATTACTCCAACCTCAACGTGCAGACCGGCGTCGCCGTCAGCGATCGCCCCTTCGGCCCCTTCAAGGACGCCGAAAGCTCCCCCATTCTGGACGGAACGCTGACGCCTACGCGTGAATACGATCCCGCCATCTTCAAGGACGTCGACGGCAGCGCCTATATCGTATTCGGCGCGCCCGCGTGGTGCTACGGCGAGGGGTGCGGCTACTACATCGCAAAGCTCAACGAGGATATGGTCACGCTTGCCGAAACGCCGAGATACATCGAGCTGGATCACGAGGGCGACGACAAGCCGTCCCTCAATCGCATCGGTGATAAATACTACCTTACGTTCTCCTCTTTTTACGCAATTTCCGATAACGTCTACGGCCCTTATCACCTGCTGGGCAACACGGGTGCCTCCGCTGACCACGGCTCTTATCTTGAATGGAACGGTCAGCTTTTCAACTGCTTCACCATCTACGATCCCCTTTGCCTGTATCGCGCACCGGGCATCTGCTACGTCCACCAAAAGGCAAATTACGAGCTGGTCGTCGATCCGATGATCGTGGAATACGGCGTCGGTCAGCACGACGGAAACTGGAACAGGATCGAGGCGGAATGGTACATGAAGATCGCAGGGGCGGCAAAGAAGGTCGAAAATATGCGATACGGCTTTGACGTGGAGGTTTCCGGCGGCGAGGAGGCCGCCGTCGGCGAGCTCTATTTCCCGAAGATCAGAAACGTCCGCGGCAAACGGGGAATCGCCCTTTTCACCTCGTGCAACTGCCCCGAGGGCGCCGAGATCGAGGTCTGGCAGACGGGCGACGAGGAAAAGCTGCTGGGCAGCTGCCGCGTGCCGGTAAAGAGAAGGCACTCCTGGCGCTCCTACCGCATCGCCGACTTCCTCATAGATCCGCTTGACCTCGACACGGTCGACCTCAAGCTTGTGATCCGCGTGAACGGAAAGGGCAGCTGCCGATTGGACAGCTTCAGATTTTACCCTTAAAATCCCGATGCAAGAACGGGTAGAGAGGGCGCGCATCGCATTTTGCAAAAATCCGCGTTTTCTCACCCCGTCCAGGGACTAATTTACATTTCTTACCCTCAAAAAGGAGGATCTTATGTCCAATTCCACCACCGTCGCCGTCATCGGCGCAGGCCATGCGGGCATCGAGGCGGCGCTTGCCGCCTCGCGCATGGGTGTCGATACCATTTTATTCACCATGTCTATGGAGTCGGTCGCCAATATGCCCTGCAACCCCTCTATCGGCGGCACCGCCAAGGGGCATCTTGTTTACGAGATCGACGCTCTGGGCGGCGAAATGGGACGCGCGGCAGACGCCGTTACCCTGCAATCGCGCACGCTGAACCTCGGCAAGGGCGCCGCCGTTCACTCCAAGCGCGTGCAGGCAGACCGCAAGCGTTATCATACCTATATGAAATCCGTGTTGGAGCAAACGCCCAATTTGCGTCTGGTACAGGCAGAGATCACCGATATCCTTGTCGAAAACGGCGCGGTAACGGGTGTTCGCACCGCACTTTTGGAGGAATTTGCCTGTCGCTACGTCATCGTGGCGGCGGGAACCTATCTGGAAAGCCGCATTTTCGTCGGCTCCGCCTCGCTTTCCAGCGGGCCCGACGGATTTTTGCCCTCCAAGGGGCTGTCGGCGTCGCTTTCGGCGCTCGGGATCCGCTTGATGCGCTTCAAAACGGGCACGCCTGCCCGCATCAACCGCCGTTCGGTCGATTTTTCAGCGTTGGAGCCGCAGCCGGGCGAGAGTGATCCCCTTCCCTACTCTTATTACACCGCCGAAAACTATATGCAGGGCGTCCCGCAGATCCCCTGCCACATTCTTTATACCAACGGCGAAACACACCGCATCATCAGGGAAAATCTGCACCGTTCCGCCATGTATGGCGGTCATATCCACGGCACGGGGCCGCGTTATTGCCCCTCGATCGAGGATAAGGTCGTGCGTTTTGCCGACAAGGAACGCCATCAGCTCTTTTTAGAGCCGCTTGGGGATAGCACAGAGGAGCTGTATTTGCAGGGCTTTTCCACCTCTATGCCCACCGACGTGCAAAAAGAGATGCTTTCCACGCTGCCCGGCATGGCAACTGCCGAGATCATGCGCTACGCCTACGCCATTGAGTACGACTGCTGCGATCCCACCCAGCTCCAAGCGACGCTTGAATTCCGCGACGTCAAGGGGCTTTACGGCGCGGGGCAGTTCAACGGCACGTCGGGCTATGAGGAGGCGGCAGCCCAAGGACTGCTTGCGGGCATCAACGCGGCGCTTGCCGCCAAAGGCGAGGAGCCGCTGACGCTGCCCCGTTCGGGCTCTTACATTGGCACGTTGGTCGACGATCTGATCACAAAGGGCACAAACGAGCCCTACCGTATGATGACCTCGCGCTCGGAATACCGTCTGCTGCTGCGTCAGGATAACGCCGACGAGCGACTGACACCCCTTGGCTTCCGCGTCGGACTCATTGATGCAAGACGCTTTGCCGCCTTTGAAGCGAAGCAGGCGCGTATTGAAGCCGAAAAAAAGCGGCTTGCAGACACCCATCTTTCGCCCGAGCGCGCCAATCCCTTCCTTTCACGCCACGAGTCGACACCCCTGGCAACGGGCGCTTCGCTTGCCGACCTGCTCCGCCGCCCCGGTATCACCTACGAGGCACTTGCAGAGCTGGATCAAAACCGCCCCTCGCTCTCTCGTGCAGAAGCACAGTCTGTTGAGGTTCAAATTAAGTACGAAGGGTATATTAGCCGTCAGACGGGTGAAGTTTTAAGGCAAATTAAATTAGAGTCAAGAGAGTTGCCAAGCACACTTGACTATCAAAAGATCGCAGGGCTTCGCATTGAGGCGGCGCAAAAGCTGGCACAGCGGCGTCCCGCCACGATCGGACAGGCATCTCGCATCAGCGGCGTTTCTCCCGCCGATATTTCGGTGCTTCTGATCTATTTGGGGCTTCACTGACGCCAAATACAGCAGGAAAAACAAAAAAACGAAAAAAAGCAAAAAAGAGGCGTTCGCTGCGCCTTTCCTGTTGCAGTACCCCAAAAATTTTCAGACCTGCGCCTTTCCTGTTGCAGTACCCAAAAAATCTTCGGGGTTGCGCTTTCCCTGATTTTTTCGGCCACGGCGACTTGCTCGCTGCCCTTCACCTGCCATCGGCAGCGGTTGGCTCACTTCCCTCTACGGT
>JAGAMJ010000076.1 GCA_017624795.1 Clostridia bacterium | reverse complement strand
GCTTTCTTGTGTTATGGATCAATCTATGATCTCGCGAATCAGGAATAGCTTGGTCTTGCCGCGCTCGGCGGTGTATTTGAGGTCCTTGTTCTCGGTTTTGTACGTGCCGCCGTCGAACATTTCTTCCACCACGCAGTCAAAGGGCATATGAATGGTGATATCGGTTTCCCACACGGTCTGGCGCGCGACGAAGCGCGAGTCTGCGTAAAACGCGCCGGGAATGTCCGTGTAAATATGCACGCCTGCCTCTCTTGCAAGGTCGCGCCACAGCTCGGACGGCACGTTGCCGACCGCGATATACACGTCCTTACCCTTGCGGGCGCAGGCGGGCATGCCGTTTGTGTAATGTGCAAGGATCTCGGCGTCCTTATCGTCTACCGCGTACATGGGGGCAACGGGATCGCCAAACCCGAAAATGCGCTCACCGTATTGCACCTTTTCCGCCGCCGTATCAAGCTCTTGCAGCCCAATGGGGCAGACCTCTGCTATACCGCCTGTGGCCTTGTTCGGTGCATACAGCCAGACCTTGGTGATATTCTTTGCCTTTTGCGCGATCGTTTTTTTGACCTCGTCAGACATTTCAATCGCGTTTAGGAACACCAGCATCTTATAGCGGCCGAGATCGATTTTCGTGATGTCATTGAGGTTGAATAAATCATAGGGCGCACCGCAATGATGCAAGCTATTGCGGTTGCTTTGTCCGCAATCGCTGACCATGCTGCAATCCTTCATGCGGTTGTAGGACATAGGATCCACGAAAGCGGCAATTTCCGAAACCGATTGTCGCGGATGCTGACAAAGCTCCTCGAAAATATGCATCTCGTGCTGAATTTCCGCTTCAAGTCCGGGCGAAGCATACCAGCCACCCTGCATATCAAACCAATACAGGCAACCGCCTTTCGATGCGAGCGCACAAAACTCTCGCCGCAGAACTGCGATGGTGGTCGGCTCGTCATCGTAAATGCAGTCCATGATCTGTCCGTTTTCCGACGGGTACTTCGAAAGATAGGTATGGTGGTCGATCTCGTGCACGTAAAGCTTATTGTTGACCGCCACGGAGTCCACGTTGTTTTGAAAGGAGGAGGCGTCCTGTAATCTGCGGCAAGAGTATGCGGCAGGGGCAAACAGCATATCAATATCGTTGCTGGCCCATACTTTTTCAAAGCCGTTGATCGAGCAGCGGTTCTGCCAAGACGCGGTCGAGGTCGCGTAGCCGTAGAAAAGGCCGATCAGCTTTTTGTGATCGAGGACCTCCTGTGCCGAACGGGCGAAGCGCAAGATCAGATCAGGGACCAATCCGCAAGAGTATTTGCGGAATTTGTATACGGGATCATCGTCCTCACGCAGTGAGGGAAGTGCCTTGCTGCGAAACTCCTCTTTGCTGGGGATCACGGCATCGGGCTCTCCGATTTTTTGCCTGTAATCGGCAGCCCTTCGATCACTGATGACATGGGAATACTTCATATGATCAAACCACTCGTTGCTTTGACCTGCGGTCATACCGTACATGAATATGCGATCGCCGTATTTTTCTTCCGCATAGCGGATGATCGCTTGCAGATAATCGCAGGCGTCGCTGATCCATTTTTCTTCAAGCGATGCCTCGCACAGTCGGACGTAGCTGTCGAACTCACAGTTGTTTTCTGCGCGCCACCATTCGGGCATATCCAATTGGAGCACGAGCATAAAATAGCCGTCGGGTGCAAACTTCATGAACATTTCCATCTGACGGTCCAGAGCTGCAAAATCATAGGTGTGATCTCCCACCCACACGCCGCCGTAGTTGGAATAGTTCATATTCCAGGTGTTTTTCAGTCCCGAAACACGCAGCTGAAAAAGGCGCACACCGTTTCTGTAAAACAATGATACGTTCGCGGGTGTCGGCCTGAACGAGAAGAACGCCGCGGGGGCAAAAAGCTTGCCGTCAATTTCAAACATCTTATTGCCGTTCTCGGTGACGATCCTTGTGATCATTTCTGCTCTCCTTTGGGAGTGTTTTCAAGCGATATTGCTTGAAAATATTATACCACGCCGCCTTCGCTTTGTCCATAGCAGGTTCTTATCTTTCCTTGGCAAATTCGTAAGATTTCTGTTCGTTTTTTGATGTTCTGATTTATATTTATATTTGACGCTTGTTCCAGCCGCACTTTTGATAGTCGCCGTGCGCGGGGAAGACCTTTCGCAAAAGCGTTGCGGTGTAGGTGTTTGCGTGGTTTATGTTGTGGTTGTCAATGCTTTCAAAGCCGCCGATCGCCATCAGGGTGACGTACGGCAATTTGCCGCCGATCGAGTTCCACGTCGTATGCAAGAAGCCCATAAGCTTTTGCTCTTTTGCGGCAGAAACGGCAGCGCGCGTCTGTGCGACACCTCTGTCCCAAGGGCAGAACAGGCAATCGAAGCCCGCGTTTTTGAAGATCTCGGACGTTTCGACGGGTACCAGCGTTACGTAGTATTGCCAATCCGCGATGATAACGCTGCGGTCAAGACGCCCCAGCATGTATTGCTCTGTTTCAAGAGAGGGATTGTTACAGTCGGAATAGCGATTGTTTGGATTGAATTCGGGGTGCTTGGACAGGAACATATCGCCCCAGGTGATGATCCTGCGGCCCTTCCCGTTCATATCGCGGCTGATCTCGCTGAGGAAATCGCAGATGAGAATATTGCAACTGAGACACTGGTAATTGGCAGGGATGCCGCAGAAGAAGTAGTATATGTCGATTTCTACAACAACGCGGCCTTGACCGGACCTAAGGTGACAACAGTAATTACCGATGAAAACGGT
>JAGAMJ010000075.1 GCA_017624795.1 Clostridia bacterium | reverse complement strand
GGCGATGCCGGGCTATCGCGATCAGGTCATTATGGCAGCGGGCACCTTCGTGCAGGGCGCGTCGATCGAGCTGTCTGCCGACGGGCCGCTTCGCCCCCCTTACACCGCCTTTTTCCAGGGTGGGCTGACCTTTGAAAGCGG
This sequence comes from Clostridia bacterium, assembly GCA_017624795.1. GTDB lineage: Bacteria > Bacillota > Clostridia > Oscillospirales > CAG-272 > Firm-07. Next base: position 4,923 of record JAGAMJ010000075.1, on the reverse strand, counting down.
TCGCATCGGCGTGCTTTGCGCCGCTGCCGAGGTGCTGCGGTCTTGCGGCAGTAAAACATAAGGTAGATAAGAACATAAGAAAGAAGGAACATAAAATGAAAAAGAACCTCACAAGGATCCTCACCGTGTTGCTTTTGCTGGCGCTTGCCGTGACGGCAATCTCCTGCTCGGACGACGGCATTCCCGACGATATGTACAACGTGGCGATCGACAATGCGGAGTTTGACCTTTTCGTGCCGAAAAATTGGATCTCGCAAAAGGAAAGCGGCATTTCGGGCGCGCGCGTTTCCAACGTCGACACCTCAAACGTTACGGTTACGGTCTATCTGCCCGACCGCGTGATGACGGTGGAGGAGTATTGGAATGACTTTTGCTTGCCTTCCTATCAAAACGGCGTGCTGAAAGATTTTTCCCTGATCGGGGAGCAGTGCGGCGATACCGTGCTTGGCGGCAAGAATGCAAAAAAATACGTGTTTGTTTGCACCCTTGACGGCAAATCAATGGAATATATGCAGATCATTGCGGAAAAGGACAGTCAACTCTATACGCTGACCTACACCGCCGAATCGGCGAATTACAGCAACCACCTTGAAACGGTGGAAAGCATTCGTCAGAACTTCCGCTTCCGCTGATATGATGAAGCAGATTTATCTGGATAACAGCGCCACCACGGCGCTCTCGCCCGCGGTCAAGGCCGCGATGACCGCGGCGATGGAGATCTTCGGCAACCCCTCGTCGCTCCACGAGCTTGGGCAGCGCGGTGCTTCGCTTTTGCGTGAGAGCCGCAACGCCGTTGCCGAGGCGCTTGGCGAGCGGTATTTGAAGGAGGGGCAGCTGATCTTTACGGGGTCGGGGACTGAAGCAACCACGCTTGCCCTGCTTGGCACCGCCCGCGCGAAGGATAGGCGAGAGGCGAAAACCATTCTCACCACCGATTCCGAGCACCCCTCGGTCGAGCAGAATCTGCGCGTCCTTGAAAAAGAGGGTTTTACCGTCGTACGCGTTTCGACGCGCGGCGGCGCGCTTGACATGGAAACGGTACGCGCAAACTGCAATAAGGATCTTTTTTTGGTCACTATGATGCTGGTCAATAACGAAACGGGCGCCCGTTACCCCGTCGAGCAGGTCTTTGCCGCCGCACGGGCAGGGAACCCCAATTGCATTTGCCATTGTGATGCGGTACAGGGCTTTTTGAAGGTGCCGATGACCGTGAAATCGCTCGGCGCGGACCTGATCACCGTCAGCGCGCATAAGATCCATGGCCCCAAGGGCGTGGGAGCGCTTTATATCGCGCCCCATCTGCTTACAAAGCGTGCCATCGTCCCCGTGCTTGCGGGCGGCGGTCAGGAATTCGGGCTGCGCTCGGGTACGGAAAACACGATCGGCATCGCGGGCTTTGCCGCCGCCGTGCGGGAAGGGCGCAGCACCGTTGCGCGGGACGCGGCGCACATGGCGTCGCTCTCCGAGCGACTCATTCAGGGGCTCGCGGATAGCGAGATCAAGGTCAATCTCCCCGCCATGCGCGCGCCGCATATCGTCAATCTCACCCTGCCGCAGATCAAAAGCGAAACGATGCTCCACCACCTCTCGGCAAAGGGCATTTCGGTTTCCAGCGGCTCGGCTTGCTCCTCGCACGCCAAAGCCCCGAGCAGCACGCTGCTTGCCTTCGGGCTCACCGCCGCCGAAGCTGATTGCTCGCTGCGCGTCAGCTTCTGTGCCGAAAACACCGACGCCGACGTCGACGCGCTGCTCGCCGCCCTTTTTGACGGCTTACAGCGCCTCATTCGCATTCGCTAAACAAAAAGAACGCGCCGCGGCGCGTTCTTTTTTTATTTGTCATATCTCCCCGACGCCCCTCATACAATTTAGCGATACCGACAAAAACGGAGGGGGAAAACTATGGCAGAGCGTTCCATTTATCAAGACATAGCCGAGCGCACAGGCGGCGATATTTACATTGGCGTGGTGGGTCCCGTGCGAAGCGGAAAGTCCACCTTTATCACGCGCTTTATGCAGGAGCTGGTGCTTCCGAATATTGAAGCGGAGGCGGTGCGCGAGCGTGCGCGGGACGAGATGCCGCAAAGCGCCGCGGGCAAGACCGTGATGACGACAGAGCCCAAATTCGTGCCCGACGAGGGGGTTGCGCTCACATTGGACGAGGGCGTAGCCATGCGCGTCAAAATGATCGACTGCGTGGGCTACATGATACCCGAGGCGATGGGCGGCGAGGAAAACGGCGAGGCGCGTATGGTGCATACGCCCTGGCAGGAGCAGCCCATGCCCTTTGCCGAGGCGGCGGAGTACGGCACGCGCAAGGTCATCGGCGAGCACGCGACCATCGGGATGCTGATCACCTCGGACGGCACGGTGGGCGAGATCCCACGTGCGTCCTATGAGGGGGCAGAGGAGCGCATCGTGCAGGAATTAAAGCAGATGGGTAAGCCCTTTGCCGTGGTGCTGAACGCAAGCGATCCCACAAGAGGGGAGTCTGTCGCGCTTGCCGAGGCGTTGGAGCAAAAATACGGCGTTCCCGTGGCGCTGGTGAACTGCCTTTCGCTGACTGCCGAGGATATTCGTGGGATCCTTTCGATGATCCTTGGCGAATTTCCCGTGACGGGCATCGGCATCGAGCTACCCGATTGGTCGAAGGCACTCACACAGGATCATCCCGTGCGCCGTTCGATCACCGAGGATATTTGCCGTCTTGCAGGTCAAGTCGGGCGTATGGGCGAGGTCGGCAGGGTGTTTGCGGGGCTTGCCGAAAACCCCTATGTTGAAGCAGTCAAGACCGAGGAAATGAACATGGGCAACGGCAGAGTAAAATTGAAGCTGGAACTCACCCCAACGCTCTATTACGACGTGCTCTCCGAGCTTGCGGGCGAGGAGATCCGCGAGGACGGTGCGCTGTTCCGCTTGGTACGGGAGCTTGCCGAGGTGCGCGATAAATATCGCCGTGTCGAGGAGGCGCTGGAAAGCGCCGATCAAAACGGCTACGGCATCGTGATGCCCAAGGTGGACGATCTGCGGCTGGAAAAGCCATCGATCGTCAAGCAATCGGGCGGCTACGGGGTGCGTTTTTCGGCGGCAGCGCAGTCGATCCATATGATCCGCGCCGATATCCGTACCGAGATCAATCCTATTGTGGGTACCGAGCAGCAATCCGAGGAATTTGTGCGCAACATCCTTGCCGAATTTGAAAACGATCCCAAAGCGCTTTGGGAATCGAATATGTTTGGCAAGAGTCTTTACGAAATGGTCAACGAGGGGCTTCACCAAAAGCTGGAGCATATGCCTGAGGAGGCGCGCAAAAAGCTTTCCGAGACCCTGGAGCGCATCATCAACGAGGGCACGAACGGACTGATCTGTATTTTGCTGTGATCGGCGCTTTGACCTGTAATAATGATAAAAAAGCAGAGGACTTGCACGCAAGCCCTCTGCTTTTTTTATTGTGAGATCATTTCGGCGATGATATCCGACAGCGCCACAAATTCGCTAACGTCCAATCGTTCGCCGCGTATATCGGGGCGGTGTCCCGCCTTCACGACCGCCTCGGTGCAGGCGTCCTTTCCAAGTGTGGGGAAGCCCGCAGAAAGCGCGTTTGGCAGCGTTTTGCGCCGCTGCTCAAAGGCGGCGCGCACCGTGCGGCGGAAGATCTCCTCATCCTTTGGCACGAAGGGTTTTTGCTCGTGCAGCTTGATGCGCACCACGGCGGAATTGACCGAAGGGGGCGGCATAAAATTGCCTGCCGATACGGTAAACAGTCGCTGTGCCGTGCCATAGTAGTTCAGCATGGCGGTGATGGCACCGTAAGCGGCGCTCCCTGCCTTTGCGGTGAGGCGGTCGGCGACCTCGGATTGGATCATCACCGTGATATAGCGAAAGGGCAGCCCACTTTCCAGCAGCTTCATCAAAATGGGCGTTGTAATGTAATAGGGGAGATTGGCGCACACCGAAACGCCGCCCGCTTCAAAATAAGGGGCAAGCAGCACGTCAAGATCGGCTTTCATCACGTCCTCATTCACAACGGTCACATTTTTGAACTCGTCCAAGGTGTAAGAAAGGGCAGGAATCAGCCCGCGGTCGATCTCCAACGCCAGCACCTGCTTATAGCGCGCGCAAAGCTCGCGCGTCAGCGTGCCGATGCCGGGACCGATCTCCAAAATGCTTTCGTCGGCGCTGTCGGTGCAGCTGTCGGCAATATCACCGACGATCATGGGATTGGTCAAAAAGTTTTGCCCAAACTCCTTGCGAAAGCGCAATCCGAAAGCTTCCATAATATTTTTAACGGCTCGAACGTCACAAAGGTTCATGTTGACCTCGCAATTTATAAGATACTTTATCATACCACGCATTCGTGCTTTTGTCAATGAAACTTGAAATCAAGCCACAGGGGGATCCACGCTAACGCGTGATGCCATGCTGTGTGAGGCGCAGATTACATACACGCCCAAAGGGCATGATGACATACCAATCCTTCGGATTGGATAAAAATGAAAGCGACCCCGAAGGGTCGCTTTCATTTTTGGTGGAGACAACTGGAATCGAACCAGTGACCCCTTGCATGTCAAGCAAGTACTCTAACCAGCTGAGCTATGCCTCCATATCGCAACGGACAATATTATAGCACAACCAAAATAAAAATGCAAGACCTTTTTTGAAATTTTTCAAAAAAAGATAAAAAAACGAAAAAACAGAGTTGTTCACAAAATATTCACAAATATTTTTTCCAAAAAACAGCCCGTTTTTATACAATTTATGATAAAATTAGATTAAAGTGGGGGAGAAGGTTTGATTTTAGAAGCAAAACCTGACGATCCCCCCGTCAAACCGTAAAAACGGGAGGGTATTATGAAAGAAAATAACACAGCCGGCATCACGCGCTTGCAGTCGTTTTTTTATGATGGCACCTTTGTTGAGCTGGGC
>JAGAMJ010000074.1 GCA_017624795.1 Clostridia bacterium | reverse complement strand
CCTGCGCGGCGCGTCCCAAAGCCATACGCGCGAATTTTTCGGCATCACCGTCCCACTTTTCGGCAAGCATCTCTACAAGCCACGGGCAGTCCTCCTCGCCCTTGGTGACGCCGTCACTCATTTGCACCAATACGTCGCCAACGCTGACCGAAAAACGGATCCGCTCGGCATCCAGTGACTCCAAAATACCAACGGGCGCAGTACGCGAGGAAAAGCGCGTGATCTCTCCCCTTCGCAAAAGATAGGTCGCAGCCGCACCGCATTTGAAAAGTGACGCCTCGCCGCTGACACGGTCGATTTCAAGCAGATCGACCGTCGTGCTGGACTCCGATTCGCGCGAGCCCCTGGCGGAAAGAAAGCCGTTGAGCATTCGCAAAGCGGTATCGGCGCGGCTCCCCGCCCGCAGCATACGCGATAGAAAGGTCGATGCCAGCGCCGAGGTCAGTGCCGCGTGATTTCCGCTGCCCATACCATCGCAAAGGAATGCGTAATCGTACCCCTTATCCGTAGAAAGTGTCATAACGCTATCGCCGCAATAGCGCCCTTCGCCCTTTGATTTCACGCGCGTTTCCTTGACGGTGACGCTTTCGTATTTTGTCCGCTCGGGAAACACCAGATCCGAGGCACCCTCCGCCTCGGTGATCTCGGGCACCCCAAGCGCAAAACGGCAATGCTGCTCCAACACCTGACGAAGCTCCCTCACCTTCAAATGCCTGCCCGGCAGGCGAATGCCGCGCAGGATCACACGGCGGTGCTTTTTGCCGCAGACCGCGACCGATTCCATTACGTAGCCAAGGCGCTGCAAACGCTCTGAAATGCGCTCGCCTGTGGCGGCATCAGTCACGAACGCGTCACGGGAATCCTCTAACGTTTCGCCTAAAATACGACCAATGGCGGCATAATCGCTTGCCACCACCGAGGTCTTATCGCCGCGCAACGCCTCCTCCGACAGGCGCAGTGCCCCCTCGTTAATGCTTTTCAAGATTGAGGGTAACTGTGTGCATCTTGCCGCAAGATCTGCGGGGATCTGCTCCTTGCCCACCGCACCACTTGCGTGCAAACGGCTTCCCAGCGCACCCACCGTGCTTGCCGTGGCTTGGTATTCCGAGCCCCAGCAGATATCCCGATTGCGGCACCCCGGACACGCCTCGTCAAACGCTTTATCGCACAAATGGCGCAGATCCATCAGCCCCGGGCGACGCAGACGGCTGCTGAGCTCAAAGAACGTGCTTGACAGATCCAAAAGCGCGCCTGATATCTCTTTGACCTGTGCTTCGCTCTCGCGCTGCTCCCCCGCCTTGGCGGATTGCAGAGCGGCGCGCCGCCTCGTCAGTGTCTGACGGTAGGTGGGCGAGCCCTCGACAAGCCCTGCACTATCGCCCGCCAAGAACAGTGCCCCCGCAGTAAGCAACGCAGGCAGGATCAACGTGATGCCTGCCGTGCGGGCAACGGCGAAGGCATAGATCGTAGCAGCGCCGCTTCCCACCAGAATACCGCCCCCGCGACTGCTTTTTTCAAGAAGTCCAAAGCAAAGTCCGCACAAAAGGAACGCCGGTGCCATGCGAAAATCAAAGCAGAGCCCCGCCAGTGCGCCGCCCACTGTGCCCAGCGAAACACCACGGTGTGCCACCAGCCAAAACGCGGCAAGCGCCGCCGCGACCGCCGAAGGGTACACGCCAAAGAAGTTAACGGAGCGCATGGCGAAAATGCAGCAAAGAACCAGTGCGGCGATACCGATGTCACGGCTGTGGGGAAACAAACGGTCCTTTTTTTCAAAGATACCCGAAAACAAAAGCGTTGCGAGTCCCGCCGCGAGCACGCCAAGCAGCAGGGCGAACAGGTCAAAAAAGCGAAAGCCGCCGCGAATGATGCGGTACAGCCCCGTAGAGAACAAGGCGACCGTCGCGATCAGTACACGGTACGAGATGCGTTCGGTAAAAATACGCGTTTTTTTCACACCGTTTGTGGGGTAAAAGTTCAAAACAACTCTTGCCGCCGCCGTCAGCGCGATCGCAACCAGCGTCACGTATTCCCGCGTGAAGATATAAAAGAGCGCCGCCCCCACCGACACCGCAGGAAAAAGCGCGGTCGTAGCTACCGCAAGCGCAACGCCGAACGGGTGCACCGAAAAGATCAGCTCCGCACTGCCCACAAGCGCGCCCAGCGCCAAAAACAAAAGCTGCACGCAAACACTTTCGATCAAACGCTCATTTTGCGGGGACAGTAGCCCCCGTTTCGCCTCCTTCGACGAACGCACACGGATCCTCATTACTTAAACCTCCCTTGCAAGATAACACCGTTTTGTATCATTTTATCGCTACCGTGCTTCAAAAACTGTCACATTCCGTTGTCAAAAAAGCAGCGATTCGCTTTTGAAAGATCGTTTTCCCCCATATCCGATGCGCTCTTGCCAAAGCGCGTCGCATACGGACGAAAGTTTTTTTGCGTGATCGCAGAATATTTTCAAAACCCCTTTCATAAAATCGGAAATTGTGCTATACTGATATTATCGCGTGGAGAGGGGGAAAACCGCTTTGAAAATTTGCTGCTTTACCGGGCACCGTACGATTCCCGGTGATATTGCCGTTTCCCTGACGCGCATTCTTGACGGGAAGCTTGAAGCATTGGCGCAGGAGGGCTATACCGTATTCCGCACGGGCGGTGCTAGGGGATTTGACACGCTTGCCGCCTTGCGCGTTCTTGCCTTGCGGGATCGCCGTCCCGACTGCCGCTTGCACCTGATCCTGCCCTGTCGTGACCAAAGCAAGAGCTGGCGCGAGGGCGAGCGGGAGCTGTTTGCATACATTTTATCAAAGGCAGATCAGGTCGATTGCGTTTCCCTTGCCTATACGCCCACCTGTATGCACACGCGCAACCGTGCGTTGGTAGACGGCAGCGACTGCTGCGTCGCCTTTTTACAAAAAAACTGCGGCGGAACGCTTTACACCTGCTCTTACGCGTTAAAGCAAAAAGTGCCGCTTATCAATCTGGCGGATGAGTTGCCCGACTGACTAACACTTTCGGTGTCGAAATTTCGCAAAAGGGCTTGCTCCTTTGCGATAACTGTGTTATACTATTACTATGTTTTATGATAGCGCGGTGATGTTTTACAGTGCCGCCAAGGGGGACCTATGTTCAAAATCGGTTTTGACAACGAGCAGTATATCCGCACCCAATCCGCCCATATACACGAGCGTATTCAGAAATTCGGCGGCAAGCTCTATCTTGAATTCGGCGGCAAGCTGTTTGACGACTACCACGCCTCGCGCGCCCTGCCCGGATTCGCGCCCGACAGCAAGATCCGTATGCTGTTGCAGCTTGCGGCGGAGGCGGAGATCGTCATCGCCATCAACGCAGCAGATATTGAAAAAAACAAGGTGCGTGGCGACCTTGGCATTACATACGACCAGGATGTTTTGCGCCTGATCGACGCCTTCCGCGGCTTTGGACTGTACGTGGGCAGCGTCGTGCTGACGCGCTACACGGGGCAGAGCGCGGCAAGTGCCTTCCAAAAGCGGTTGGAGGCGCTGGGGCTTAAAGTCTATCGCCATTATCCGATCCCCGGATACCCCTCGGACGTCAAGGCGATCGTCAGCGACGAGGGCTTTGGCAAAAACGAATACATCGAAACCACAAGATCATTGGTCGTGGTCACCGCTCCCGGGCCCGGCTCGGGCAAGATGGCGACCTGCCTTTCTCAGCTTTATCTGGATAATCAGCGCGGCATTCGCTCGGGCTATGCGAAATTTGAAACCTTCCCCGTTTGGAGCTTGCCCCTCAATCACCCCGTCAATCTCGCTTACGAGGCAGCAACCGCAGATCTCAACGATATGAATATGGTGGATCCGTTCCACCTCGCCGCTTACGGCAAGACTGCCGTCAACTACAACAGGGACGTGGAGATCTTCCCCGTTGTGAAAGCGATGTTTGAGCATATTTACGGCGAATGTCCCTATCAATCCCCGACGGACATGGGCGTGAATATGGCGGGCTTTTGCATTTTTGACGACGGCAACGTCCAAGAGGGCGCGCGCGACGAGATCCTGCGGCGCTATTACGCAGCGCTGTGCCGTCAGCGTCAGGGTGAAAACAACGACACTGAGGTCGAAAAGATCAAAATCCTGATGGCAAAGGACGGCTTGCAGACCGATCACCGTCCCGTGATCGCCGCGGCGCTGGCGCGCGCGGCGCAAACGCAAGCCCCCGCTACGGCATTACAGCTATCCGACGGACGCATCATCACAGGAAAGACCTCCCAGCTGCTCGGCTCTGCCTCCGCGATGCTGCTCAACGCATTGAAGGCGCTTGCCGATATCCCCAAGGAAACGCGCCTGATCTCTCCCGATATCTTGGAGCCCGTTTCCAACTTGAAGATCGAGCGCCTGGGCAACCACAACCCCCGTCTGCACCCCGATGAGGTACTGATCGCGCTGTCGATCTGTGCCGTGAGTGATGCAACCGCGCGCCGCGCGTTGGAATGCCTGCCACAGCTTCGCCACTGCGAGGCACATTCCTCGGTGATATTGGCACAAAACGACCTGAATACTCTGAAAAAGCTGGGTGTTCAAATGACCTGCGAGCCGCAGTATCAAACCAAAAAGCTCTATCACGGATAACAAGCGGAGCTATCGTATTTGCATAAGTAAAAGGAGCTATCTCAAATTTCGCATTTGAGATAGCTCCTTTTACATTGTTTTTCTAATTTCGGATAAAATAAGAAAAACACGTACCGTTATGGGGGATATGATGAAATCTGGCGCAAATGCGGAAGCGATCGAAAAAAGCTCACGGCACACCGATACCTCGCCCTTTGCTTGCGTCGAGGACACGGCGCACGTTTCGCTGATCCCGCTGCTTTTTGCCCCATTTGATCAAAGCGAGCTTGAAAAAGCGCTTGACAGCGCAAACAGCGGTATGGCACTGCTGGACGCGACGGGCTTGCAAGCCGACACCCTTTTGTATGCGGAGGAGCGCTTTTTCTCTTTGTACGAAAGATCGGTGGAAACGGCAAGGGGTGCTCTGCTTTTCTTGCTTTGCCCCCCACTTGTGCCACAAGAAAGCATCTTGTCCAACACTCCGCGCCAAACAAGCGCTTCACGCGAGCTTTTGCTCTCCCAGCTGCGCGCCGCGCTGCGCGCGTCCGCGAAGGGGCATATCGCGCTGGTATTGCCGTTTGTTCATACAGTGCAAGAGATCGAGCTCGCGCGCCGATCGATCGAGCAAGCCATGCGGGAGCTGACTGCGAGAAAGCTTTGGTTTGACGAAACCGTTATGCTGGGCGTCCTTTTGGAAACGCCCGCCGCGCTCGCGCTTTCCCATGGGCTGATCGAGGCGGCAGACTTCGTTATGATCGACACCGATCCCCTTTCAAGACCTTCCTCAAACGCAGCGCCCGTATCCAAGCGTTTTGACGAATTATGCTTAAAAAACGCACAAACGGTCCTCGATTTTGCCGAAATGGGCATTGGCAACGCCCACCTCCTCGGGCGCTTTGTCGCGCTCGGCGGCAGTCCGACCTTCCGCCCGCATCTTTTCCCCCACTTTCTCGCGATGGGGGCAAGCAACCTGATCGTTCCCGTGCATGCATTGGAGCAAGTCAAGGGGACGTTGCGAGGGCACACTTAAAAATATCACACAAAATTCACGATAAAAATCAGTGTCCCCCTTGCAAAAAGGGAGGTTATCTGTTATAATAAGAAAGGTAAGCTGTGAAATAAGGCCATACCAGCCGGGGAAGTAGCGGAGCCCTGCACCTGAAATCCGCTGTAGCAGGGGTGGATCCCCTTCTTGAGGACCGATGCGATGCGGTCCGGAGCGTGCTCCTTCGTGTTGACGAGTGGGTCTTGCGCAATCAAGCGCCGTGAACCATGTCAGGTGGGGAACCAAGCAGCATTAAGCGGCTAACTTGATGTGCCGTGAGGGTGCCTGCTTTGAGCGAGGGAGGCGAATTCCGCGCAAAGGTGACGTTCGATTGGAGGGTGTATGGTCTTATTTTGCAGCTTATTTTATCAATTTTCAAAAAGGAGGGGCTACGTCTATGCATCAGGCGCTTTATCGCAAGTGGCGGCCACAGACCTTTGACGACGTCTGCGGTCAGGATCATGTCACATCGGTGCTTCGCTATGAGGTATCAAATAACACCCTTTCTCACGCCTATCTTTTCTGCGGATCGCGCGGCACAGGTAAGACCACCTGCGCCAAGATCCTGGCAAAGGCAGTCAACTGCCTTTCCCCAAAGGACGGCAGTCCCTGCGGCAAGTGTGCCGCCTGCGTGTCGATCGACAACGGCTCTTCCACTGACGTTTTGGAAATGGACGCCGCCTCCAACAACGGCGTTGAAAACATTCGCGATATCCGTGACGAGGTCGTTTACACCCCCTCCTCACTTCGCTATCGCGTTTACATCGTGGACGAGGTCCATATGCTTTCGCAAAGCGCCTTTAACGCTTTGCTCAAAACCTTGGAGGAGCCACCCTCCCACGTGATCTTCATTCTTGCAACCACCGAGCTGCATAAGCTCCCTGCCACCATCGTTTCCCGTTGCCAGCGCTTTGATTTTCGTCGCATTTCCCTGTCGGTCCTTGCGGCGCGCATTTCCTATATCGCGCAGCAAGAGGGTATGGAATTGGAGCCCGCAGCTGCCGAGCGCATCGCGCGCATGGCACAGGGCGGTATGCGTGATGCCATCAGCTTGTTGGAGCTTTGCGGCAGCGCACGCAAAAAGATCGACGTCGCCACTGTTGACGAGATGATGGGCTCGGGCGGCAGAGAAGAAATGCTTGCCGTTGTAGAGGCGATCGCAACCGCCAATTATGACACGATCTTCTCGACCGTGGACGAGGCAGTTTCCTCCTCTCGCGACCTGACGGTCTTCTGGCAAGACCTGATCTCAGTCTATCGCGACCTTTTGGTGATCAAGACCACCTCAAACGCCTCTCACTATTTGGATCTGACCGATGCCGAATTAGCGAAGCTCACGGAGCTTGCGGAGCTCTTCAAAAAAGGGACGCTGCTTGCGCACTGCCACCTACTGGAAGACGGACTGTTTGCCATGCAGTCGGCAAACGCCGTGAAGCGCATGATCGCCGAGCTGACGCTGATCCGTATGTGCGATCCCACCCTTGACACCTGTGCGGAAAGCTTGCTTTCCCGCATTGAGCGCTTGGAGGACGCATTTGCCGCGGGCGCACCCGCAGCTCCCACGTCGTCTGCCAAAAAATCGGCACCCGTTGCCGAGCATATTGAATCAAAAGCAAAAAAGCCCTCTTCCCCTGTCGCAAAAGAAGCCGCGCCTACTGCCGTAGCGCGCAATAACGTGCCCACGCCGGCAGCACCCAAAGCGTCCGTAGCTTCTGGCACAGCACCTGCGCAAACGGGCCGCGTTTTACACCGCATTCGCGGATTTATGAATTGCGTGGAGCGCGTGCGACGTGAAAACGTGATGACCGCCTCGTTCCTCACCGACGCGCGTGCGTTTCTGGACGAGAGCGAGCAGGTCGTCATACAACTGTCCAACCCCTTTGCCGAGATCATGCTGGGCGAGCCGGACGCTAAGGCGCTGCTTTGCCGTGCCCTTTCCCCCGAGCTCAAAAGGGACGCTTCCACGATCAAGCTGCTCTTTGAAGTGACCGACGGGCAGACAGAGTCAAAGGATACCGTTCTGGACGATCTTTTGGATGCGGTAAACGGTGACCAATAACAAATCCCCCCAAATGGGTATCATTTTTTCGATAAGGAGATCATTATGAGAGCCAACTATCAAAGAAACGCAGGCGGTCAGAATTTGAACGCCATGCTGCAACAGGCACAGAAAATGCAGGAGGATATGGCGGCAAAGCAAGCAGAGCTGGAAGAACGCGAATACGAGATCTCTGCGGGCGGTGGTGCCGTCACCGTTAAGATCAACGGCAAAAAGCAGATCCAATCGCTTGATATTGCCCCCGAGATCGTCGATCCCGACGACATCGAAACGCTTTCCGACATTTTGGTTGCCGCCGTGAACGAAGCCATCAAGCGCGTAGAGGATACAAGCAGCGCCGAGATGGAAAAGATCACGGGCGCGATGAACCTCCCCGGTATGGGCGGCATGCCCGGACTGTTCTGATCATGTCAGGGATAGAATCGCTTGACATTCTCACAGAGCAGTTTGCCCGTTTGCCGGGCATTGGACGAAAAACGGCACAACGTCTTGCCTTTTCCGTGCTCAAATACAGCCCTGATGAGATCGACGCCTTCACCTCTGCCATCAAGAACGCAAAGGAAAAGATCCGCCGTTGCCCCATCTGTCAGAATTTGACCGACCGCGAGCTTTGCCCCATTTGCGCCGATGCGGGACGTGACAAATCGGTTATTTGTGTGGTGGAAGACGCGCGCGCCGTGATGGCGTTTGAAAAGGTACGTTCCTTTTGCGGCGTTTACCACGTTTTGCACGGGCTGATCTCGCCGATGAGCGGCGTCACGCCCGATGCGCTTTGCTTGCGCGAGCTGCTGGTCCGCTTGGAGGACGACACCGTGCGCGAGGTCATTGTGGCGACCGGTGCCACCACCGAGGGTGAAGCGACTGCGATGTATATCGCGCGCCTGCTCTCTCCCCTTGGCGTCAAGGTCACCCGACTTGCCCACGGTATCCCCTATGGCGGCGAGCTGGAATATGCCGACGAGATCACCCTTTCGCGCGCGCTTGAGGGCAGACGCGATTTTGAATAAGCCCCGAAACGGGATAAAAAAGAACGACTCTTTTGCAAAAGAGTCGTTCTTTTTTTATAATCAAGACAGCATCGCGCGGTCGTTAGCGAACGCCTTTCCGCTGGCATTTGCAAACATAGAAAGCAGATCGGGCACGGTCAGCTTCTTCTTTTCCTCGCCGCGCACGTCAATGATGATCTGCCCCTCGTGCATCATGATCAGGCGATTGCCGTGATCAATGGCGTCCTGCATATTGTGGGTGATCATCAAGGTGGTCAAACGGTCCCTTTCCACGATGCGGTCGGTGATCTCCAACACCTTTGCCGCGGTCTTGGGGTCAAGGGCAGCGGTATGCTCGTCAAGCAACAGCACCTTGGGGGTGTTGAGCGTTGCCATCAGCAGCGTGACTGCCTGGCGCTGACCGCCGGACAGAAGTCCCACCTTATGCGTCAGGCGCGTTTCAAGTCCAAGGTCAAGATCGGCAAGGATCTGACGGTATCT